>DASZZK010000244.1:0-9493 GCA_035544975.1 Casimicrobiaceae bacterium
TATCGATCCGGCGCTGCTGGCAAGCGCATTCCGGGCACGGGACTGAAGGCCGAGTCCTCGGATGGGCGCCTTTCTAGCACGCCCGTTTCCATCCCGCGCTCGCGCGGTGGTATCTTAGGAGCACGCGGACAAACAAGAGGGAGCGCAACCGCGGAATTCCACACCAACAGAGGAGACGTTCATATGCATACCTTGCCTAGAAACCACACACTTATCGCTGCGGTCGCGTTGTCAGGCGCGCTAGCCTTCATCGCCGGCTGTGCGCCGATGGCTCCGACGTCGGGGACGATGTCCACTCAGACCTACGCCCTTTCGGGCAGTTTCGAAGTTCCGCCGGTCACGACCACGGCCACCGGCACTGCCGTGGTGACGATCGATGCCGATCGCAGCGTCAAGGCGACTGTCACCGTAAACAGCATGAGCGCGACCGCGTCGCACATTCACGAAGGTGCGGCCGGCACCAACGGCCCGGTGATCGTTCCATTCACCAAGACCGGCGACAACACGTTTGCGGCCGCCGCGGACGCCAAGCTGACCGAGGCCCAATACGCGGCTTACAAGGCAGGCAATCTGTACGTCAACGTTCACAGCTCCAAAAACCCGGGCGGCGAGGTTCGCGCCCAGATCAAGGCCAACTGAGTCGCTGTCGCACCCCGCAATCGAACTGAGGCACTGACTCCGAATCGCGCAACCGCGCGCGACGCCGTTGACGGCGTCGCCGCGCGGCCATGCGCTTACGCGCGCGATGACGCATGAGCTTTCCGATCCAGCGCGGTAGGGAGCGCGCTTCAGCCAAGGAAATAAACCCGAACTTACGACCCCGAACGAATGTCCATGTTGCAGATACAGCGAGTTCGCCTGTCGCCCAATGGAGACTTGCCATGGCCACCAGCAACCTCTTGCGCACCGGTGAAAAGGCTCCCGTCACCACTAAGGGTCACGGAACGGGAGCGTTGGGTCCCAGCGATACATCCGACAGCGGAAGCGATATCCAGGGCGGCCCGGGAGTCGTCGAGGAAAGTGAGCTGGAGCTGGATAGCGGTACCTCGTCGGATCCGGGCGGCGGCAGCCACCGGACGGCAGGGCCCGACATCGGCGATTACAATCTCGATGCGGACAGCGACTCGCAGGGAACGGGCGAGCGCCTGGGCGCCGGCCGCGATCCGGTGGCGCGCGAGAACAACGATATCTTTCCCGACCATGTCATAGACCCTGACGGCGAGACGACGGGCCTGACTGGCTCGGAACTGGCCGACGAGGTCGACGAAGTCACCAATCAAACCGATGTCGAGTTCGGCCCGCGCGAGGCCCCGCGGCCGCGCGCGCGGCGGCCCAAGGCGAAGTCAGCCAAGAAGAATTCGGTGAAGACGAAATGAGTTTCGCCGCGGCAGCGGTGGCGTTCAGAGGTAAGGCGGCGGTCCGATGCAACGCTAACGTAAGTGCGGTCCGGACGCGCCAGGTTCCTCTCCGCAGCCGCGCGGTGGTATCTTAAGAGCACGCGGACAAGCACTGGGGAGCATGCACCGCGGAATTCCACACCAACAAAGGAGACTTTCGTATGCGTACCTTGCCTCAAACCAAAAAACGTATCGTTGCGGTCGCATTGTCGAGCGCGCTGGCGGTCATGGCCGGCTATTCGTCGATGGCGTTCGGTGAGAATGTCACCCTTTCGGGCAGCAGCGAAGTTCCGCCAGTCACGACCTCAGCAGCCGGCACCGGCACCATCACCATCGATGCCGATCGGAGCGTCAAAGGAAGCGTTACCGTAACCGGCATGACCGCTACCGCGTCGCACATTCACGAAGGCGCGGCGGGCAGCAACGGCCCGGTGATCGTTCCATTCACCAAGACCGGCGATAACAAGTTCGCCCCGGCCGCGGACGCCAAGCTGACCGAGGCCCAGTACGCGGCTTACAAGGCAGGCAAACTTTACGTCAACGTTCACAGCGAGAAAAACGCCGGCGGCGAGGTTCGCGCCCAGCTCAAGGGCAGCTGATTCGCCGGTCGCACCCCGCTATCGAACTGAGACACTGCGTCCGAACCGCGCAACCGCGCGGCGCCGCCACTTACGGCGTCGCCGCGCGGCCTCGCGCTTACACACGCGACGACGCATGAGCTTTCCATCGCCCGGCGCATTATTCGCGTCGCTGCTGTTCGGTGCGATCGGCCTGGGGGCGCTGGTCTACGCCAGAAAAGTGTCGGCGTTCAAGCCGGCGATCCTTGGCGTGGCGCTCATGGCCTATCCGTACTTTGTTTCGGACAACCTCCTGCTCTGGGGTGTCGGGATCGTGCTGACGATTGCGCTGTTCGTCTTCAACGGCTGACCGGGTCCTTGGCGGTCGCGGTCCCGTGTTCCAGCGCTCCGGCGCGAAGCGCGTGCAGCTCGCTTTCAAGCGCTTCGATCTTCTCCACGAAGCCCAGCAATATCGAGACGGCATGCGCGTCGAGCTCGAAATCCCTGCTCAGCCGATACGCCTTGCGTGCCACCACCACGCAATAGGAGGTGAACATCCACGAGCTCGCGCTCGGGTTGATCGGCGTGAGTGCGCCGTGGTCCACCAGCTCGCGCAGATCGGGATCGGAAAGCCCAGACAGAACCAGCAACTGGGAAAACGAAACCTGGCTGTGCTCATCCAGGCGCAGCGCCTCGGCAGTGTCAATGTTCATGCTGCGGCTCCAAGCTTAAAGTGGGCTCGTGGATCGAAGTTCGACGATTCCGACAGCTGGCGAAAAAGCTCCCGCTCCCGTTCGTTGACCACCGTCGGCACGACGATGGCAACGATCGCGAAAAGATCGCCCGCCTTTTCGCCCGGACGCGACAAGCCGCGGCCCGCCAGGCGAAGCTGCTGGCCGGCGCGCGTTCCCGCGGGAACCTTGAGCGCCACCGCGCCCGCCGGTGTCGGCAATTCCACGCTGGTGCCAAGCACCGCTTCCCATGGCGCGAGAGGCAGGTCGACGTAAAGGTCCTGGCCGCTGGTGCGAAAGAGCGGGTGGGATTGGACTTGAATGTCGAGATAGAGGTCGCCGGCGCGACCGCCTTGTGTGCCTTTGCCGCCCTTGCCCGGCACGCGCAGCTTCTGGCCATCGGTCACCCCTTTGGGAATACGCACCTTGATGCGATGCGGAACGCGGTGGGCGATACCACGGTCATCGTATTCCGGCACGCTCAGGTCGAGCTCGATCTCCGTGCCGTGAAATGCCTGCTCCAGCGTAATGCGCACCATCGCCTCGTAATCCGGCCCGGGAATCGGCCCTTCCCTGCCGCCCGCTCGTCCGCCGGCGCGCCCACGCGCGCGTCCGCCGGTGAGGCCGGCGAGCAAATCGGCGAGGTCGATGTCATCGAACGCGTTCTGACCCATTTGATCGAACGGGCTGCCGGAACCGAAGTGCTGGCTCCAGTCGGGCGGCGGGCGAAATTCCTGACCCGCGGCGTGGCTGCCGAGCTGATCATATGCGGCGCGCTTTTCGGCGTCTCTGAGCGTTTCGTAGGCCTCGGACACCTCCTTGAAGTTTTCCTCGGCGTTCTTTTCCTTCGACACATCGGGATGATATTTCCGCGCCAGCTTGCGGTATGCCTTCTTGATGTCGTCCGCGCTGGCGTCGCGTGCCACGCCGAGAATCTTGTAATAGTCTTTGTATTTCATGGTGAGCTTACAGAGAGTCGGATGGGATGACCGGCAAGCGGGCCGATCGCGGAGCGAGATACATTTATCAGTCTAGCAGCGAAGCGTAACCGCGAGTATCGAAACGCGCCGGTAATAGTGTTCCGCTTGGCTGCGCATCCTCTCTCGCACGCGGTGCATGCTGCGCTATGCTTCGGTCTTTTCCCGCCCCAACTTGCATGGACACTCCGCCGCACATTGGCCGCAGGCAGTGGATCGGCCAGCCGCTGCGCCGGCTGGAAGATGATCGTCTGCTCCGCGGTCAGGGTTGCTTCACCGACGATTTTTCAGTCCCGGGTCAGGCGCACGCATGGTTCGTGCGGTCTCCGCATCCGCACGCGCGAATCCGCGCGATCAGGACCGGCGGCGCGCTCAACGCGCCCGGCGTGATCGCTGTCCTCACCGGCGCCGACGCGGTTGCCGATGGTCTCGTGAGCATGCCATTCATGCATCTCCACAAGCGGCCAGACGGTTCGCCGATTGTCGCGCCGCCGCGGCTGCCGCTGAGCACGGACGTCGTGCGCTTCGTCGGCGACGCCGTCGCGATGGTCATTGCCGAAACGCGCAACGCAGCCAAGGACAGCGCCGATCTCGTTGAGGTCGACTACGAGCCCCTGCCCGCGGTCGTATCCGTCGCACGGCAATATCGCCGCGTACTACCGGCATGGCGATGTCGGGGCGGTCGACGCGGCGTTGCACGGCGCCGCGCATCGGACCCGCATCCGCCTGATCAACAACCGCGTCATCGCGCATCCGCTCGAAGTCCGCGGCGCGCTCGGTGAATACGATGCTGAAAAAGGGGTCTATACGATTCATGCACCGGTGCAGGGCGTGCACCGGGCACGAGCCGACGCAGCCACCTCGCTGGGCGTTCCCGACGCGCAGGTCCGGATGGTGGTCAACGATCTTGGCGGAGGCTTCGGTGCGCGCGCCTACGGCTACCCCGAAAACACCGCCGTCGCGTGGGCGGCGCGGCGCACCGGCCGCGCGGTGAAGTGGCTCGCCGACAGGACCGAGCTCTTTCTTTGCGACGTGCACGGCCGCGATCAGGTCTGGGAAGCGGAGCTCGCGCTCGACCAGGACTACAAATTTACCGCCCTGCGCATTCGCTCCCTTGCCAACGTCGGCGCCTATCTTTCCTTCTACGGCGCGGCGGTTCCGGCAATGTCGGGCGCGCGCGCGTCGAACGGCTGCTATGACATTCCGCTGGTCGATCACGAAGTATGGATGCTCTTTACGCATACGGCGCCGGTGGACGCCTACCGCGGCGCAGGCCGGCCTGAAATGGGCTTCCTGATCGAGCGCCTGGTGCACAAGACAGCCCTCGAGCTGGGTCTCGATCCGATCGACCTCAAGCGCCGCAACTTTGTCCGGCCGCAGCAAATGCCTTACACCAATTCAGTGAAAGCGACCTACGAATCCGGCGCCTTCGACAGCTTGCTCGGCAAAGCGATGAAAGCGATCGACTGGACCGGATTCGAAGCGCGCAGGGCCGACGTGGCGCGCCGCGGGATGCTTCTGGGACACGGGATCGCCAACTATGTCGAGGTAACGGGAAGCGGCGTGTTGACCGAGGAGGTCGACGTCATTGTCAAAGTCGATGGAAGCGTGCGCTTCGTATGCGGTACGCAGTCCATGGGCCAGGGATTGCGGACGTCGTTCGCGCAGGTCGCCGCCGACACGCTTGAAATCGAGCCGTCGCAAGTCTTGGTGTTCGAGGGCGATTCGGCCATCGTCCGTTCGGGTGGCGGCAGCGGCGGCTCGCGCTCGCTGCAGGTCGGTGGCAACGCCGTGCTCTCGGGTGCTGTTGCGGTTGTCGCGCGCGGCCGCGAGCTTGCCGCACGCGCGCTGGAGGCGGCTGCCAGCGACATCGAATACAAGTCGGGCCACTATCGCATTGCCGGCACCGATCGCAGCGTGTCGCTTTTTGCGCTTGCCGCCAAAGAGCCCGGCGCCCAGATAACGCTGACGGCGACTGCGACGGCGACGGGGCAGACGTGGCCGAACGGATGTCAGGCGGCGGAAGTCGAAATCGACCCGCAGATCGGTTCGGTGCGACTGACGCGTGCCGTCGCGGTCGACGACATCGGCACCGTCATCAATCCGCTCATCGCCCACGGACAGATCCACGGCGGCGTGGCGCAGGGCGTCGGCCAGGCATTGATGGAGAATGTCGTCTACGATTCCGAAACCGGCCAGCTCCTGAGCGGCTCGTTTCTGGACTACGCGATGCCGCGCGCCAACGACCTGCCGTCGATCGGCACCGAGTTCGACGAATCGCAGCCGACGCGTTTCAACAAGCTGGGAGCGAAGGGCGTCGGAGAGTCCGGTACTCACGGAGCCATTCCGGCCGTGGTCAACGCGGTGATCGACGCGCTCAGGGAGCACGGTGTCGATCACATGGACATGCCGCTGACCAGCGAAAAGGTATGGCGCGCGATCAACGCGCGCTGACTCGAGACGCGATAGCCGGATAAGTCGAGCTTATTGCAGATCGACGACGCATGCCGGGCCGCCATGGTTCCATTGCCTGTCGCGATGAGCATGAGCGCGTGCTCACGATGTGTCAGCGCGACTCCTACGCCAGCGTTGTGCCCTCCTACCCACAAAAATAGAATCGCGCCGATGGTACGAGCGCGTCGCTCGACGCATCATGGATCACGATGCCGGTCGTGGTTTCACCACCGCGAGAGGATATCGGGCGCGGTACCGCGGTAGGCGATGCGAACCCGCTCCCGGTTGTTCGTAGCGTTGGCTCTGAAGCGACTCTGTCAGATGAGGACACCTTGGCCGACGGCGCCGCCACGGGCGGCGTCGACACGACCAAGAGGCCGCCACGACCGGCCAGGCCGGTATCTTCGACAGTGGCGACAAGCCCTCGAATAACGCCGGTACAGGGGCTGGAACGGACACCAGCGAGGACTCCGGCGCGAACTTGGCGGGCGCCGGCGACACCAGCAACACGGCGACCCAGAACAATCAACCGGGTAACTCGACTATCGTGCCGGCGGGCAGCCCCGCCGTCCCGCGAGCCGGCGCCCCGGCCAATACCCAGGACGCGTCCTCCGGCAAGTAGCCTTGGCAACGCTGCGATATCGGGGCCCTAAGCAGGGCGCTAAGCGCGGCACTAAGCAGCGATAGTCGCATCGAAGCACATAGCGAAGCACATAGGGGCGGTCCGCAAGAAGCGCCCGCCCCTTTTCTTTCGTATCTTGTTGGTCACGCAGCGGTCAGGGTATGCTGCTTTGATATCCTGATTTGATACAGACGTGCGAGACAACCCAGTAAAGCAAACTCTTTCGGCTGGCGGCCGCGCGCGCGGCGCCATGGTCTTCGAGTTCTTCTCGCCGGGGCTGCCGCAGATCTGCAAGAATGCCGGCGCCGAGTTCGTGCTCTACGACATGGAGCACACGGGGCTCGAATTCGAAACCCTGAAGACCCAGCTCGCCCTGTGTCGCGGGCTCGACCTCGTGCCGATGGCCCGCGTGCCGCGCGGCGACTATCATTTCATCGCCAGGGCGCTGGACATCGGCGCGCTCGGCGTAATGGTGCCGATGGTCGGGACCCGTGCCGAGGCGGAGTACCACGTTTCGTGCACGCGCTACCCGCCGCAGGGCCGACGAGGCGCCGCGTTCGGATTCGCGCATGACGATTATCAGGGCGGAGACATCGCCAGCAAGATGGCCGCGTTGCACGCTCGCACTTTGCTCATCGCCCAGATCGAGACCGACGAAGGCCTCCGAAACGTCGAGGCCATCGCCGCGGTGCCAGGCGTCGACGCGCTATGGATCGGCCAGTTCGATCTCACCAACTTCATGGGCATTCCGGCAGAGTTCGGACATCGCGATTATCTGGCCGCGGTCGATCGCATCGTCGCCGCCTGCGCGGCCCACGGCAAAACCGCGGCGATTCTTGCCATCGACGAGGCTTGGGCGCGAGAGTACGCGGCGAAAGGGTTTCGTCTCATGGGCTACGGCATCGATCAGCTGCTGCTGCAGGATGCTTTGCGTGACGGCCTGGATATTCTTCGCGATGCGTTCGATAACGCGGGAGCGGACAAGGGATTGCCGAAGTGAGCACAAAATTTCGCGTCGGCCTCACCCGCGACATTCTCGACAGCCGCGGAGAGCCAGCGTTCGGCCGCGCCGCGCTCGAGGTTCTCGACCGCGATTCGAACCTGCAGTGGGAATATCTTCCCGCTGTCGTCCCCCAGATCGGCCCTGAGCTCGCGGCACAATACGACGCGCTTTACATCAACATCGCGCGCGTGCCTGCCGCCGCGGTCGAGCGGGCCGACTGCCGCTTGCGCATCGTCGCCCGGCACGGCGTCGGCTACGACACGGTCGACGTCGCGGCGATGACCCGCGCCGGTGTGCTGGTCACCAACACTCCGACGGCAATGCCGCGGCCGGTCGCGACCACCGCGCTGACATTCGTGCTGGCGCTCGCCGGCAAGCTTTTCCTCAAGGACCGGCTCACCCGCAGCGGCCGCTGGCACGAGCGGATGGACAACATGGGGCTGGGCTTGAGCGGCCGCACGCTCGGCGTCATCGGCGCGGGCGGGATCGGCAAGGAGCTGCTGCGAATGGCGCGCGTTTTCGACCTCAAGCTGTTGGCAACCGATCCGGTCGCCAACGACGTCGAGCTGGGATATATCGGCGCGCGCAAAGTCGACCTGGACACTTTGATGCGGGATTCGGACTTCGTCGTCGTTTGCTGCCTGCTTAACGAGCACACTCGACACTTGATCGGCGCCGAGGCGCTGGCGAAGATGAAGCCAACATCGTATTTGATCAACGTCGCCCGCGGACCCATCGTCGACGAAAAGGCGCTGATCGACGTGCTGCAGGAGCGCCGCATTGCCGGAGCGGCGCTCGATGTCTTCGAGCAGGAGCCGGTCGATCCGGCAAATCCGCTGCTGGCGATGGATAACGTCATCGTCACACCGCATTCTTTGTGCTGGACCGATGAATGCTTTCACAATATGGCGTCGACCGGTCTACGCAGCATCGTCGAAGTGTTGAACGGGCGGATTCCCGAGTTCCTGGTCAATCGCGCGGTGCTGCAGCATGCGCGCGCCGCTGCGTGGTTCCGTCCCTGATGCTTTTCTGCCGACGATGGTTTGCCACCACGGTTACGCGACTTGCTCTAATGTCCACATCTCCCTTGCAAGTCGGGACAAGTTCCTGCGGGCGTTGTATTCTTACGCGGCGCGTCACGTCGCATGCTTGAACGGGAGGTGCGACGGCCGCGGCGATGTAAGGTATGAATGCCGCATTCGGACAGCGATGGAGTCAGTGATGTTGAGGTTTTGGTTGCACAGCCTTCTTGTTACGCCGTGCCTGGTGTCACTCTTGGTGGCGCCGCCCGCAAGCGCAGCCGACCCGCCCGCGCGGAGTCCGAGCTCGCCGGTGACGGTCATGGACGATCAGGGACGCGTGCTGAAAACGCTAAAGGACCCGCCGACCAAAGAGGCACTCGCGGCCAAGGCCGCCGAAGAGGAGCGCCAGCGAGACAAAGCCAAGGTGGAGGCAGAGCAGGCGCGCAAGGACCGGATTCTGCTCGACTCGTACACCACCGAGGGCGAAATCGATCTCGCCCGCAATCGCGCGAGTCATGCCATCGAGCAGCAGATGGAAATTGCCCGCAGTTATACAGCCTCGCTTGCCAAGCGTCACGCGGAGCTGCAAAAGCGCAAAGCCGAGCTGGGCGCCAAGGGCTTGCCCCCGGCGGATGAGCAGGAGCTTGGCAGGTTGCAGGCAGAGATCGAGACTCAGAACGCATCGTTGGTGCAGAAAAAGCAGGATCTCGAGCGCATTGTCGCGCGCTAT
>DASZZK010000245.1:0-1614 GCA_035544975.1 Casimicrobiaceae bacterium
TGTTTGTCCATCGCCGCGTCGAATCCCGCCTGGTCGACGGTAAAGCCCCGTTCGCGGCATACGTCGGCGGTCAGGTCGATCGGAAACCCGAAAGTATCGTAGAGCGTGAACGCGGTTTCGCCGAGCAGCATTTTGGTGCCGGCTTTATCGGCGTCGGCGAGCGCGGCTTCGAGCACCTTCATTCCATGCTCGAGGGTTTCAGCGAAGCGCTCTTCTTCCGTCTTGAGGACGCGCATCACGTAGTCCTGCTTCAGCGGCAGTTCCGGATAGGTGTCGCCCATCAAGCGCGACAACTCCGGGACCAGCTGGTTGAAGAATGGCGATTTCTGGCCCAGCTGGTAGCCGTGACGGATCGCGCGGCGGATGATACGCCGCAGCACGTAGCCGCGACCTTCATTGCTTGGAATGACACCGTCCACGATCATAAATGCGCAAGCGCGGATGTGATCGGCGATGACGCGCAGCGACGGCGACGCAAGATCGCGGGCGCCCGTTGCCGCCGCCGCGGCGCTGATCAGCGACTGAAACAGGTCGATCTCGTAATTGCTGTGGACGTTCTGCAGGACGGCGGCGAGGCGCTCGAGGCCCATGCCGGTATCGACGCACGGTTTGGGCAGCGGCGTGAGCTTGCCTTGGGCGTCGCGATCGAACTGCATGAAGACGAGGTTCCAGATCTCGATATAGCGATCGCCTTCGGCATCCCGCGAACCCGGCGGGCCGCCGGCGATTTCCGGGCCGTGGTCGTAGAAGATCTCGCTGCACGGCCCGCAGGGACCCGTCTCCGCCATTTGCCAGAAGTTGTCGGAGGCGTAGGGCGCGCCCCTGTTGTCGCCAATGCGTACGATGCGCCCGGGCACGACGCCGATGTCATTGGCCCAGACATCGTAGGCTTCGTCGTCGGTATGGTAGACGGTGACCCAGAGCTTTTCCGGTTGTAATCGGTATACCTGTGTCAGCAATTCCCACGCGTACTTGATCGCCTCACGTTTGAAGTAATCGCCGAAGGACCAGTTACCGAGCATCTCGAAAAAAGTATGATGGCGCGCCGTGTAGCCGACGTTCTCGAGATCGTTGTGCTTCCCTCCCGCGCGGAGGCACCGCTGCACGTCCGCCGCGCGGACGTAGCTGCGCTGATCGGTGCCGAGAAAAACATCCTTGAACTGCACCATGCCGCTGTTGGTAAACAGCAGCGTCGGGTCGTTAGCGGGGACCAGCGGCGCCGAGGGGACAATGGTGTGGCCGTTCGACGCGAAGTACTCGAGGAATTTGCGGCGGATGTCGGCGGCTTTCATACGGGCGCGAAGCTCGGTGGGAACGGGCGCATCAAGGTCAGAGAAAGCTTCGACGGTCTTTGAATTCAATATGTTAGCACACGCCGCCGCCGTTTATTCCGGAGGAGATCGTAAAAGCTTGAGGATGGCGGACACCGAAAAGCCGCGCGCCTGCAAATAGCGCACTTGCCGCGCTTTTTCGCGATCGCCCGTGGGTACCTGTCCGAAACGCCGCTGCCACAAAGCCAGGAGCGCCGCGTCATCGTCGAGATCCGCTTCGCGCAGCGCATCGTCGATGTCGCCCGGCGCGACCCCCTTTGCCTTCAGCCCTCCGGCAATGCTG
>DASZZK010000246.1:0-2219 GCA_035544975.1 Casimicrobiaceae bacterium
GGCCAGCAAATCGTCGATGGCCTCGATCAGCCGGTCGTTGAAATATCCCTTGGGGTACCCCAGGTCGCGATAATCCTGTTGTATCAGCGGATAGAAGTGCACATAGGCCGAGACGAGATTCTTCGCGTCGATGGCCGCCGCCATCTGCACGTACGGCGTGTAGCGCGAAGCGTTGTCGGCGTTGATGGAAACATTGTCGTCCTTCGTCGACGTGACCAGCGGACCCGCGATCGGCTTGACCGGCAAGTTTCGCTGGGGGACGGTCTTGCGCGGCAGATTGTCGACGGTCGTGACAAAGCGATGGATGATCGCATCCTCGTAGAAGACCTTGCCCAGCGATGCGGGACCAAAGAGGTCGGCGAGCGTGTTTTGCATAGTGGTATCGCTCACCATCAGCGCGGGAAGCGGCTTGGTCTCCGCATTCGGCGCTGACGCGCTTTGCGCGTCCTCGATCGGATGGCGAATCGCCGGCGCGGGTTCGGCGGCGGCCGGTTGCGTCGCCTGCGGCGCCAGCGCCGGTGGCTGCGACGGGTTTTGCCGCCACAGGTAGAAGAACACCGCGCCGGCGGCCAGCACCATCAGCAGCACCAGCCAGACGATGGGGTTCCTCCGCGGCGCGGGCGTCCGGGTGAAATCGCTGCGGTCCCCGGTCAACGTCGCACCCGTTTCAGGATCGAGGTCCGGGTCCATCCGGGGCTCAGCGCGTTCGGTGCGGCGGGTGGGTGAGGTCGCCATGCTTGGCTCCTGGTGTACGCAACACTAAGACGACTCGATGTGTTTCGCCATCCGCGATCGCAGCGTCGCGTCCGGCAGCCGACCGTAGAGCGCGCCGATATTCTCTCTCAGATGCTCAACTTTGGAGGTCGCCGGAATCGCGCAGGTCACCGACGGATGCGAGACGACGAACTTCAGGAAGAACTGCGCCCAGTTCTCGCAATCGAACTCGCGCGCCCACGGCGGCAGCGGTTTTTTGCCGGCGACGGAGAAAAGGTGGCCGCCGTCGAAGGGCCGATTGATTACCACCGCGATCCCGCGCTCGGCGGCGAGCGGCAGCAGCCGTTCCTCGACGCGCCGGTCGGAGAGGTTATAGGTGAATTGCGCAAAGTCGAAACGCTCGCGCGTCAGCGCCCGTTCCATCTCGTCGTGGCCGGTGCCGTGCGATGTCGTGATGCCGATGTAGCGCACCGCGCCAGTCGCCTTCATCTCCTTGAGCGTCTCGACGTGAGAACGCCAGTCGAGCATGTTGTGGATATGCACCAGGTCGAACTTCGGCACTCCCCAGAGGCCGCGCGAGCGCTCAAGCTGCCACCGGCCGAGCGCCTTGCCGACGGTCCAGATCTTGGTCGCCGAAAAGAGCCGCTCGCGACCTGTGCTCTTGAGCAGGTCGCCGATGACGCCTTCGGAGAATCCGTACATGGGCGACGAGTCGACCATCGCTCCGCCGCGCTCGAAAAAGGTACGCAGCACCTGCCCCAGCGGCGCCTCGGCCGCGGTCCCGGGTATGACATTGAAAGTGAGCCACGTGCCCAGTCCGATGGCCGGCACCCGTTCGCCGGTGGAAGGGATGGCTCGGGTGATGGGCGCACCGCTTGGTGCGGTGATGGGTGCACCGCCCTGCGCGGCGACGAATCCGGGCCAGGTTTGCGCCGCCGTAGCACCCAGCGTGGCGAGAAAGCGGCGGCGGGAAAACGTTGATTCGCGCACAGCAGAGTTAGGCCGCGCGTGACGCCGGAAGTTCGAGCGCCTTACAACAACGATGCGGCGTCGAGCTTCACGTCCGCCGCACGCCACGCTCGCTCGAAACGCGCTTTCACCTTTGCCGCTTCGTCGCCGCGCCCTTCAGCCGCGAGTGCTGCATGCAAGCCAAACAGCGATCGGCCGCTCTCGGGATTGCGTACAAGATCGTCGCGAAAGGTTTTTTCCGCGGCGGCAACGTCGCCAGCGCGCAGCATTGCCGCGCCGAGCGCCTCGCGCGATGGGAGGTACCATGGCGAAGGCTCGTCGTAGGCGAGAGCATCCTCGGCGGTTACGGCCTCGCGCAAGTAGCGGATCGCCTCCGCGAAGTTACCCCGCATCAGCGCGATGCGGCCATCCAGGTACGGACGCGCGACTGCCACCAGCGCGCCGGCGTTGTTGTTTCCCAGCTCGAGGGTCTTGGGCAGGCTGTTCGTCGCTTCGATGAATTTTGCCCGTTCGGCGGCCGCATCGACCAGGCGCCC
>DASZZK010000247.1:0-2622 GCA_035544975.1 Casimicrobiaceae bacterium
CGGCGAAGGCGTCCACAGCGTCAGATGCACCTTAAGCCCGACTCGAAACGAACTGGCCTACGTCGGAGCCGTGGGCAGGCGGGAGATCGTTTATGAGCGCAGCCGCGCGCAAGTCCAGGCGGATATCGACAGGGTCAATCCGGCGCTGCGAAATCCCCGCCGACGCTGAACGCGAAAACCCTAGTCTAGGATCGTCTACCAGAAGAGGTGAAGCATATGTCAGAAATCGACAAGGACAAAGTCGTCGGCGTATTGAATCGCATACTCGAGGCGGAGCTCGCCGGCATCGTTCGCTACACCCACTATTCGTTTCTGGTCTTCGGTTTCGGTCGCATCCCCATTGTTTCATGGCTGCGCCAGCAGGCCGACGAATCGCTGCTGCACGCGCAGCAAGTCGGCGAGTGGATCACCACGCTCGGCGCCTATCCTTCGCTGGCCATCGGCCCGCTTCTCGACTCGCACAAGCACGACATCGCGGCGATCCTGCGCGAATCGCTCGAGTCGGAAGGAAAGGCGCTCGACTTGTATCGGGAATTGCTGTCGCTGGTCGAGGCGCGGTCAGTCGCCCTCGAGGAGTTCGCGCGGCAGATGGTCCTGGCCGAGGAGATGCATGCCGCGGAAGTCGATAAAATGCTCAGAAAGCCCGGAGATCTCGCCGCGTTTGCGGCGCGTCCGAGCTAGTCTGATGCGAAGCGTCTGTCGCGTTTCTTTGACTTCCTCCGGGAGTGCACCTACCATTCGTCCGCCGGCGGCCTCGTCTGAGCCGGACGCGCGAATCAGGTGTCTCGCAACATGTTGCTATCAACCTCGGCTTGAGGAGATGCGATGTGGTTCTTATATTTCCTTCCCATTCTGATCGTGATCCCGTTTCTGATCGCCAATCGCGACCGCGCCGAGGGTAAGGTAGGCCCGCGCCCGGTCATCTTCGGCCTCGCGCTGGTCGTCGCTGTGGCCGCTGCCGGATTCGCGGCGATCGAGCTGGGACGCTAGAAAGCGCGCTCCGCTTTCGACTAGCGCGGCGCACTCCCGCCCATGCCCCATCTTCGTCGCATCTTTGCCCCCGTTGCGCTGATTATTTTCGCCGGCCTTATCGTCTGGCCATTGCGCAGCGTATTCGACACCTTTGTCGAAAGCCGGAGCTTCGCGTCGCCGATTACCTGGACGCTGAGCATGATGTGGGCCTTCGACTTCGCCTGGTCTATTGTTCTCGGCGCTCTGCTCGGTGCCGTTTTGCGCTCGACGAGCGCGATGTTGTGGGCCGCCGCGGTTGGCCTTGCCTATGGCGGGCTTAACTTCGCATTGACCCAGCATCATTTTTCGTCTTCGCTGGGGTGGAACGTCTATGCCTGGATTTACGGTCAATACGTCGTATCATGCGTTGGTGCGGTGATCGGCGCATGGCTAGCGACCACCGCCTTGCGCAGCGTCGCAGACACAGAGCGCTCCGCGGTGTGAGAGTCGACAGTCCGATTGTTGCTCGACCGATCGTGACCCCAGTCGCTTGGCAGAGACCAAAGCCGGGATGGCCAGGATGAAGCTGACGCTTGTCGGCTCGCGTTTTTTCGGCGCAGCCGCGCTCGAGCGCCTGCTCAAGGAAGGCGTCGAGATCGCGCGCGTGATCGTGCCCGCCGCCGACGACAGGCTCGGCGTGGCGGCCACGGCCGCAGGCCTGGAAGTGGTCGTGCTCGACGATCCGACGATCGTTCCCGCCGATGCCATCGCCGATGGAACCGATCTGATCGTGGCCGCGCACAGTCATGCTCGCGTCACCAACGACGCGCTCGCGCGCTCGCGGCTGGGAGGCATCGGATTTCACCCTTCGCTTCTGCCGCGCCACCGCGGAATCGCCGCCGTGGAATGGACCATTCGGGAAGGCGATCCCATCGCCGGAGGCTCGATCTATCACCTTGCGGAGCGGATGGACGCGGGCGCCATCGCGGCTCAGGACTGGTGCTTCGTGCGCAAGGGCGAAACCGCGCGCGAGCTCTGGGAGCGCTCTCTCGCGCCTATGGGGCTGGATCTGCTCTTGCGCGTTATCCGCGAGGCGAAAACCACCGGCAAACTACCGGCCACGCCGCAGGACGAGCAGTTCGCGACGCGAGCGCCGATGCATCACAAGTAGATCTACCTGACTTGCGTTCATCGCAGGAAGCCAATACCTTTCCCGGAATCCGCCTACATTCATTTCCCGACTCATGGATTATCTCGATCTGCTCCAATGGCCGGCGATGCTGGTTACGGTCATCGCCGCGTGGCTGATCGCATCGCAAGCGAAGCGCCGACGCGAATTCGGCTTCTGGTGCTTCCTGCTAAGCAACGTGCTGTGGATTGTCTGGGCCTGGCACGACCACGCTTATGCGCTTGTCGCGCTGCAAGTCGCGCTGGCAGGATTGAACGTCCGGGGAGCCTACAAGAATGAGCCGCACCCAAGCGCCGGCAAGTCCGATGCGTAATCGATCCTCCGTGGCAAGCGCGCAGCCCAAACATTGGAAATACATGGAGGCGCGATAATGCACGTCGACGCCATCGATCACTTTGTTCTGACCGTGGCCAGCATCGAGCAGGCCTGCGCCTTTTACGAGCGCGTTCTGGGAATGACGACGGTCTCGTTCGGCGATGGGC
>DASZZK010000248.1:0-1964 GCA_035544975.1 Casimicrobiaceae bacterium
GAAGAGGGTTTCTCGGTGGCGATCGACGACTTCGGTACGGGGTATTCGAGCTTGTCACACCTCAAGCACTTCCCGATCGACACGCTGAAGATCGACATATCGTTTATCGCCGACTTGGAGAGCGACCCCGGCGACGCTGCCATCACCGAGGCGATCATCGCGCTCGCGCGCGGGCTTGGGCTCCGCGTCGTTGCCGAAGGCGTAGGTACGCGCGCGCAACTCGACTTTCTCGACGCTCGCGGCTGCGATTGCTTCCAGGGTTTCTGGGCCAGCAAGGCGCTGCCCGCACTCGAATTCGTCGAATACACCAAGACCGCGCACTAAGCAGGCGTCAAGGCTCGTAGACGCGCACTTACGACCGGGAAGCGCGTCGGACGTTCGGCGCCGTGGCGGCGGGGGAGACAACCTCGCGTTCGAGCCAGTCGAGAAGCGGCCGAGCCGCGCGCTCCCACTCGCGCTCCAGCATCATCATGTGCGCGAGCCCACGGACGATTGTGGGAGCGATGCCATACAGCGAGGCGGTCGCGTTGACGTCGACCAGTGTCGAGATGCGATCGTCGTGCGAGCCGAGCACGAACAGGCGCGCTGCCGCCACCGGCTTGCCTCCGTGCAGCCGCAGGGTGAGATCGAGCAGCGCCCGCGGCGATTCGACGGAGAGGTGCGCAAATGCTTCCGCCAGGATTTTCGGGTCGATAGTCTCGCTGAAATACATGGGGCGCAACGCCGCCTGAATATCGCCGGAAAGATGCGGAGCGTCGAGCCGCTGCATGTTGATCATGTACTCCGGCTGCCACGCCATCAGGCGGCTCGCGACCGGTCCAAGTCCGCCCGGCGGTACGGGCGCGAGAAGCGCCGCGGCGCGAATGGGCCGCGTGGTGAGCAGCCGCTCGACGACTGCCGCGCCCATCGAATGTCCGATCAGTACCGGCGGCGACGGCAGCGTTGCCGCGACGTGCTCGACGTCGGCGACATAATCGTCGAGCCCGGCGACGAAGAGCGACTCCTGACCGCCGCTGGCGCCGTGACCACGGAGGCTCAGCGCATACGAGGGAAAGCCCTTTGCGGCAAACCAGGGGAGGAAAAACGGCTCCCAACACCACGCGTCGCAATACCCGCCGTGAACGAAAAGCAGCGGCGGCTTATTCGAACTTGCCTGCGGCAATCGTGATCGGACTTCGAGTCGGGTTTCGGGTGGAAGCATCGATGAGACGGGAAGATCGGCGCAGGACGGCGTGCTAAAATCGACTGCAGTCGAACGTCGACTGCTACCGACGATTCACTGCAACTGCGACGTTTCACCGCAACCGCGCGCGCGACGAAACAGCGCGCCATTCTACATGAGTCAACCGCCTCGATGCGTTGCCGCCGCTACGGCGGACGTGGCCCAATATGACATCGACTGCCGCCGCTGCGCGCGACTCGCGGCATTCGTTGACCAGGTGCGGGAAGCGAATCCGAGCTACTTTTGCCGTCCGGTGCCGGCCTTTGGAGACGGCGCCGCCCGGCTGGTCATCGTCGGCCTCGCACCCGGCATGCACGGCGCGAACGCGAGCGGTCGCCCGTTCACGGGCGACTATGCCGGCATCCTGCTGTACGCCACATTGTTCAAATTCGGATTCTCGACGCGTGCAACATCGTCCGGCGTCGACGACGGGCTGCGGCTGATCGGCGCCAGGATCACCAACGCCGTCAAATGTCTGCCGCCCGGCAACAAGCCGCTGCCGGAAGAAGTCCGAAACTGCAATGCGTACCTTTCCGCCGAGCTCGCTTCGGTGCCCGACGGCGCGGCGATTCTCGCGTTGGGCCGGATCGCTCATGACGCAACACTGCGCGCGCTCGGCCTTACCGGTCGCGACTATCCGTTTTCGCACGGCGGCCGCCATGCGCTGCATCGAGGTGTGCAGCTTTTCGACAGTTATCATTGCAGCCGCTACAACACCAATACCCGGCGGCTGACCACCGAG
>DASZZK010000249.1:0-4381 GCA_035544975.1 Casimicrobiaceae bacterium
GCCGCGGTGGCAGCACGCTTGGCATCGGAGGCCACGGCATGACAACGGCTGTGGCGCCGGGTCGCTCGTCGCTGCCCTATGTGGTGCTCGGGGCGATCGCGTTGGTAATAACCTGGGGCCTTTACGCGAGCGGGCTGGCAACCGACATCCTGCGTTACAAGAAAGACATTCTCTACCTGTCCAAGCAGCACCTCGTCCTGGTCGCGATTTCGGGATCGCTGGCGATCGCGTTCGGAATCGCGGTCGGCGTCTGGCTGTCGCGGCCCTGGATGGCTCGCTGGTCGGATGGCGTCATCCAGGCGGTCAACATGGTCACGTCAATTCCCACCTTGGGGAAACTCGCGTTGATGATGAGCCTGCTGGGCATTGGTGCCTTACCGGCGATCGTCGGCCTGTGGATCGCGACCTTGTTGCCGATCATACGCAACACCTACGAAGGGATTCGTGCCGTCCCGGCGCACATGGTCGATGCGGCACGTGGCATGGGTATGAGCGGCAACGAGATCCTCAAGCGCGTGGAATTGCCCAACGCGCTGTTCGTTATTTTCGCAGGCGTGCGGACCGCGATGGCGGTCAACGTCGGCACCGCGCCGATCGCGTTTCTGATCGGTGGCGGGGGCCTGGGCGAGCTGATCTTCACGGGCATCGACCTGCAGGAGCACGGCATGATGCTCGCGGGCGCGATCCCGACCGCGCTGATCGCGGTGGCCATGGATTTTTTGTTCGGGCAGGCGCAGTATTGGCTGGTGCCGCGCGGGGTCAATCCGCTGCGGAATTTCTAGAAGAAGTCAGTCGAGGAGGAATAATTCATGAGACGAGGATTTGGCCCGCTGCTGGCGGGATTTGCGCTCGCCGTGCTGTGCTGGAGCGGCAGCGCGGCAGCGCAGACAATTGTCGTGGGTGGCAAGGCCTTCACCGAGCAGCAGATCATGACTGCGATGACCGTCGCACTGCTCAAGGCAAAAGGCTTCACGCCCGACCGCAAGGCTGGCATGGGCAGCGCGGCCGTTCGTTCGGCCCTCGAGAACGGCCAGGTCGATGTCTATTGGGAATACACCGGCACCGGGCTCGGCGTATTCAACAAGATCACCGACAAGTTCAACTCGGCCGAAGAGGCGTACCGGAAGATCAAGGAAGTCGATGCCCCCAAGGGCATCATCTGGCTCAACATGTCGGCCGTGAACAACACCTACGGCTTCGCGATGAACCGCGATGACGCACAGAAGCGCGGCATCGTCACAATGAGCGACCTCGCCAAAGCCGTGAACGGAGGCGCCAAGCTCACCTTTGCGTCGAACGCGGAGTTCTACGCGCGTCCCGACGGGCTGCCGGGATGGCAAAAAGCGTACGGATTCGAGTTCGATCGTGACAACGTCAAACGTATGGACACGGGATTGACCTACTCCGCTTTGAAGGACCGGCAAGTCGACACTGCCGTTGTGTTTGCAACCGACGGTCGTATACCGGCTTTCAATTTCATGGTTCTGAAGGACGACAAGAATTATGCCGCGCCGTACAACTTGACACCGGTGGTGCGCAAGGAAATCCTGGACAAGAATCCCAAGATTGCCGACGCGCTGAACGCGCTCGCCGCGAAGCTCAACGACGAAAACATGGCCAAGCTCAACGCCAGCGTGGATGTCGACAAGAAAACGGTCGAGGAAGTCGCGGAAGGCTTCCTCAAGACCAGCGGCCTGATCTGATGCCCGATGATCGCGGCGCGACCGAAGCGACGACGAAGTTTGCCGAGGTCGCGTCGTTCATTCGGGAAATCGCGTTTGCCGATCTTCCATCCGACGTCGCCCTGCAGGCGACGCGCTGCCTCCTCGACCTGATCGGCGTCGCCGCGGCAGGGACGCGGACGCGCGCCTCTGGAATCGCGCGTTCCTATGCCGCGTCGCAACTCTGCGGGCGCGATGAGACTGCGCGGATCCTGTTCGATGGCAGGCGGGCTGGCATCGCCGGCGCGGCGTTCGCGGGAGCCAGCACCATCGATGCGGTGGATGGACATGACGGTCACGCACTCACCAAAGGGCACGCGGGCGTCGCAATCTTCCCCGCGTTGCTCGCACTTTGCGATGGCGCGAAGCGGCAGCCGGCCATCGACGGCCGGGAGTTCCTTACCTGTCTCGCGCTCGGCTACGAGATTGCCACCCGTGCGGGCATCGCCCAGCACGCTACCGTGCCGGACTACCATTGCTCCGGTTCGTGGAACTCGGTCGGATGCGCCGCGGTTGCGGGCCGGTTCCTGTCCTTCGATGACGCGCGGATCCGGGAGGCGCTGGGCATCGCGGAATACTTCGGCCCGCGCGGGCAGATGCTGCGCACCTGCGATAGCCCGAGCATGGTCAAGGACGCCTCCGGATGGGGCGCACATGTCGGTATAACCGCGGCATGGCTCGCGCGCGAAGGATTCACCGGGGCACCGGCACTCACCGTAGAAAGCCTCGATGCAAAGCAATATTGGACCGATCTCGGCACGCGCTGGCGCATTCGCGAGCAGTACTTCAAGGCCTATCCGGTGTGCCGGTGGGCGCAGCCTGCCGTTGAAGGTGCGATCGCCTTGCAACGCGAGCACGGCTTCACAGCGGAGGACATAGCCCAGATTTCGATCGAAACGTTTCGCGAAGCTGTTGCCCTCGGCTCGCAATGCAGTGTTCCGAAGACGACCGACGAGGCGCAGTACAGCCTTCCGTATCCTGTCGCGGCGATGCTGGTGTTCGGACGCGTTGGCGCCGAGGAGATCGATGTGCCGAAGCTCGCCGATGCGCGGGTGCGGCGCCTGCTCGGTGTCATGGCTCTGACTGAGAGTGTTGAGTATTCGCGCATGTTTCCAGCCGAGCGATGGGCGCGCGTGGAGATCACACTGAACGACGGTCGCAAGCTCGCTTCGGAGCCGGCGCGTTCGCGTGGCAATCCCGAAAACCCGCTTGCGGACGAAGAGTTGCGGTCCAAGTACTTCGAGTTCGCCGCGCCCGTGCTGGGACGCTCGCGCGCGCAGCGCATCGAGCGGCTTGTGGACGAGCTTCGACATGGCGACGCGCTTGTACAATTGCTGGACGAGATCTTGCAGTCGGCGTAGACATACTAACCGCATTACCGTACGCAAACCAGGATCCAAGAATCCTCAAGTGCGCGAGAACGAACCACTTAGAAATCATGAAATAACTCGGGACTCCCAATGGCTTCTCTCCCCCAAAGCGCCAGTTACGTCGTCATAGGCGCCGGCATCCACGGTCTTTCAACGGCGATGCATCTCGCCGCACGCCTGCGCGCCAAAGGCGTGTCGGTAGGCGCAGGATCGAGCCGCATCGTTGTCCTCGACAAGACAGGGATCGGCGCCGGCGCGTCGGGCATCGCCTGCGGGGTCGTGCGCAACAACTATTACCAGCCGGCGATGCGCGAGCTGATGGCGCACTCGGTCTCGGTCTGGGAGCGCGACCCGGAGGCGTACAGTTATCACTCCGTCGGCTACATGCAGATCAGTCCCGAAGTGATGCACGCCCAGATCGGGACGATTTACGAGCAGCAGAAGGCGATCGGCTACGAATCGGACTTCATCGAGGGCGAAGCCGAGTCGCTCGAGTACATGCGGACCTTGTTCAGCGACTGGCAGGCAGCGAACATCACCTCCGTATTGCATGAAAAACGCGGGGGCTACGCGAACAATCTCGCGGCGGTGCAGGGCCTTGCAAGGAAGGCTGAGTCGTTCGGTGTCGAGATCGTCGCCGGTGTCGAGGTTACCGGTTTCAAGTCCGGCAATGGGTCGACTGCCGTCAGCGCCGTCGAAACCAACCTAGGCACGATCACCTGCGAGCAGGTCATCGTCGGCGTCGGCCCGTGGATCAACGCGATATGGAACATGCTCGAGCTCCCCAAGCAGATCAGTGTGAAGGGGCGCGATGGCAAGATGCACGACGACGTGCGGATGTGGCGCTACATGGCGCTGCAGGAAGGCACCCTCGGCGTCGACCCCGACTTCCAGAAAACCAACGACGGCAGGATACCGCCGGTTCTGCACGTCGACACCGACGCGCCGCTTTATTCGGATCGCGACGGCAAGCTAATCACCGACAGGTTATGGGGCATCTATTACAAGCCTGATTTCCATTTCAACGGCGTGCAAGGCGGCGCGATGCCCGCGGTCGTCGAGCCGGACGCGGACGCGGTACGAGTGGATCCCTACGGACCGAAGTCACCGGAGTTCGTGGTAACCGATAACTTCGCCGATATGTGGACCTCCGCGCTTGCGTTCTGCCAGGAGCGGTTCGAGGGGAAGCACGACATCTACCGGCAGGAGCCATCGGGCGGGATCGGATGCTTCACGCCCGACAGCTTCCCGGTGTTTGACCGGTTTCGCGACAACGTCTACGTCATCGCC
>DASZZK010000250.1:0-1937 GCA_035544975.1 Casimicrobiaceae bacterium
CATCCTCGCCTCAGCATAGCCAACGAGCGTCCGTTTTCAAGGGACTTTTTCAACAGCATAGACCCAAAGCCGTCTGTCGGACTTGAGAGAGCGGACGTTCACGAAGTTCGCCGTGTGTTAAGGGTTGTGCGATGCCTGCCCTTACGCGCATACCTGCAAGCTGCTGCCGACGCCGCGCGGGCAGGCGTCGTACAAGCCTCGAGGGAGGAAACCGTGGCATGCCCCGGCGTGCTCCGGGGAGGCTAAATCGCTATGGGGATTTGAGTGCTCGCCTGCGGGTGGAACGCGGCAATTTGGTCGGCCGACGGGAGGTGCCATCACGCGGATGTCGGATGGCGGTGGTGCGCGACTGGATTCTTAGATGACGCAGCGGGCGAGAAGCGACGCTTCGGCAGCGAAAGGCAAAGCCGTCCGCTTTCGGTGATTGCCGACGAAGAGCGGACGCACCGAAGCAACCGATGCCAGTGATCATGCTGCAACTCGCAAGGTGGGCGGCGCGCGGATCGGTTGGCCGCGGGCGAAGGTCTCGACGATGATCATCGCGGCACCGCAATGCGGGCAGACGAAGGTGGGCTGGGCATTAGTTACGGTGGGCTCAGCCGGTTTCAGTTCGTCCGCGGTGGGAACGACGTGCAGCAGTTCGCGCGCTCGAGCGAGATGCTCTCGGCGTTGGGCATTGGCGAGCAGCCCGTAGTGGCGGATGCGATGGAATCCGCCGGGTAGAACGTGCAACAGGAAGCGGCGCATGAACTCGTCGGCGCCGAGCGTCATGGTCTTGTGACGCGTCTTCCCCGTGGCACGGTAATCCTTCCAGCGGAAGGTGACGCCGCGATGGTCGAGTGCCAGCAGGCGCTGGTTGGAGATCGCCACCCGGTGGGTATAGCGCGACAGGTAGGCGAGCACCGCCGCTGGGCCGGCGAACGGTCGCTTGGCATAGACGACCCATTCGCACGCTCGCAGTGGCGCGAGCCAGTCGGTGAAAGCGCACGCGTCGGCAAGCGCGGCGTACTCGCCGAAGAACTGCAGCCGACCGACGCGATGTGCTTGATCGAGTTCCTCGAGGAAGCGACGCCGAAACAGCCGCGACAGCACGCGCACCGGCAGGAAGAAACCCGGCTTGCAGGAGACCCAACGCTCGCCGTCTGGGGAGAGGCCACCGCCGGCAACGATGCCGTGCACATGCGGATGGTGCGTCAGCGCCGAGCCCCACGTGTGTAGGACCAGCGTCACACCGATCTGCGCGCCGAGATGCTTCGGGTCGGCGGCGATGGTGCGCAGGGTCTCCGCGGCGAGCTCGAACAACAGATCGTAGATCAGCGCCTTGTTGTAGTAGGCGATGGCGCTGATCGGCGCCGGCAGGGTGAACACCACATGGTAGTAGTCCATCGGCAGCAGGTCGGCCTGGCGCGCCTCGAGCCAGCGCCGCGCGGCGCGTGCCTGGCACTTCGGGCAATGCCGATTGCGACAGGAGTTGTAGGCGATCTGCACCTGCGCGCAAGCGTCGCAGCGCAGTAGGTGTCCCCCCAGCGCCGCGCTGCGGCACTGTTCAATGGCAGACATCACCTTGAGCTGACCGAGGCTCAGGTGGCCATGCTGCGCTTGCCGCCAAGCTGGCCCGTGGGCGCGAAAGATGTCCGCGACCTCCAGGGCGGGGCGTTGCACCAACGCCCCCTACGAAGGTCGCGCCGCCTCCAGCGGACTGATGACCTCGCGCAGGATCTCGGTCGCCACCTGGGTATAGAGCGCGGTGGTCTCGAGATGCTTATGTCCGAGCAGGACCTGGATCACGCGGATATCGACCTTCTGCTCGAGCAGATGAGTTGCAAAACAATGTCTCAAGGTATGCATCGAGACGCGCTTGTCGATGCGCGCTGCGACAGCGGCGGCGTGCACCGCCCGGTTCAGCTGCCGAGTGGTCAGCGGATCGATCGGATTCT
>DASZZK010000251.1:0-2106 GCA_035544975.1 Casimicrobiaceae bacterium
GCTCGCCGCGGCCATAGCCGCCCACCGCGATCAGCGCCGCGCCCGGCGGCGGGCCGACCGCGAGCCACAGCCCGCGTACGATGCGATCGACCAGCGCCGCATGCCGCACCAGCAGGCGCTTGGGTTGCGGGTGGGCAGCGAAGGCACTTTCCAGCGCAGCGCGCCCGGCGACGAGCTCGCGCTTCCACCCGCCGACCCCCGGATTTGCGGCAGCCGTGGGCGCGGCAAGCGTCGCGGTCACCAAAGGAAGGTCAGGCCTGCGCCCCGGCTGGCGCCGGCGGGGTGCCGTCGGAAACCGTCAACACCTCGTAGCCGTCGTCGGTGACCAGCACGGTATGCTCCCATTGCGCGGAGAGGCTGTGGTCGGCGGTCACGATGGTCCAGCCATCGGCGAGACAGCGAATGCCCGGGCGGCCGGCGTTGATCATCGGCTCGATCGTGAAAATCATCCCCGGCTGCAGCTTGAGACCGGTTCCCGGCCGGCCGTAATGCAGGACTTGCGGCTCCTCGTGGAACTGGCGACCGATGCCGTGACCGCAGAATTCACGCACCACGGAAAAGCCGTGGCTCTCGGCATGGCGCTGTATGGTCGCGCCGACGTCGCCCAGCGTCGCGCCCGGCTTGACCGCGCGTATGCCTCGCCACATCGCGTCGAAAGTCACTTCACATAGCCGCTTGGCCTGAATCGCCGGCGCTCCGACGTAGAACATGCGGCTGCTGTCGCCATGGAAACCATCCTTGATTACCGTGACGTCGATATTCACGATATCGCCTGTCTTGAGTGTCTTGTCACCGGGAATGCCATGACAGACAACGTGATTGACCGACGCGCAAATCGACGCCGGATACGGCCGGTGACCCGGCGGAGCGTAGTTCAGGGTCGCCGGTATCACGTTTTGCACGTTGACCTGGTACTCGTGCGCGATGCGGTCGAGCTCGCCGGTGGTGACGCCTGCTCGAACATGCGGCGTGAGAAAATCGAGCAGCTCCGACGCGAGACGTCCTGCGACGCGCATTTTCGCAATCTCATCCGCGGTCTTGATCGCAACCGACATGGTGTCCGTACCCTTCATGGTCAGGAGCGCAGCAACTCGTTGATGCTGGTCTTGGCGCGAGTCCCGGCGTCGACCTGCTTGACGATCACCGCGCAATAAAGCTGGCAGCGGCCCGTGGCGGACGGCAGGCTGCCGGCAACGACCACCGACCCTGCAGGTACCCGTCCATAGCTAACCTGGTCGGTGTCGCGGTTGTAGATCTTGGTGCTCTGGCCGATGAACACACCCATTCCCAGCACCGAGTTCTCCTCGACGATGACGCCCTCGACGACCTCGGAGCGCGCTCCGATGAAACAATTGTCTTCGATAATAGTGGGGTTGGCCTGCAGCGGTTCCAAGACCCCGCCGATCCCGACACCCCCGGAAAGGTGCACGTTGCGGCCGATTTGCGCACACGATCCGACGGTTGCCCAGGTGTCGACCATCGTGCCCGAGTCGACGTAGGCGCCGATGTTGACATAGCTTGGCATCAGCACGACGTTTGGCGCGATATAGGCACCGCGGCGCGCGACCGCCGGCGGCACCACGCGCACACCCGCTTGAGCGAAGGCGGCGTCGTCGAACTTCGCGAACTTGGTGGGGACCTTGTCGTAAAAGCGAAAGGGCGCCGATGGCCCTGCGATGCCGATCGGCACCGTCTCAGACAATCGGAACGAAAGCAGCACCGCCTTCTTCAGCCACTGGTGCGTGACCCACTCCGCGCCGCGCTTTTCCGCAACGCGCAAACGCCCCGCGTCGAGCTCGCCGATCGCGGTCTCGACGGCGTCACGAATCGCTTTCGGTGCGCTCGTCGCGTCGAGCTCGGTGCGCCGCTCCCAGGCGGCGTCGATCGTTTGTTGCAGTTGATCCATGGACAAGCGCGGAGCCATCGTGGACAAACCGCCATTTTACCCGTGCGCACGGCCTTGCGCCGAGACGACGGCCCATGACACAACCGCGGGAACTACATGGTCTTGAACAAATGGGCGAAGGTGCGGCTGACCGTCAGCGGCTCGGGTCGATCCTTGAGAAAAACCAGCGGCTGGTCGCGGTAGTCGCGCTCGACGCGGGC
>DASZZK010000252.1:0-5107 GCA_035544975.1 Casimicrobiaceae bacterium
TCCGTCCGGGGTCTGCAACAGGACGCCGTGCGCGTCCCCGATCAGACGGGCAACGGTCTGGCCCAGCGGCGACGCGAGATCCAGCTCGTCGCGATCGCCGGCGTGGCTCCAGCGAAAGCTGGCGGCGAAGGCGTCTGCATCGTGACGGACCGAGAGTCTGCCGGCGATTTCGTAGGCGGTGCGTGTATCGGCAAATTTGACCTGCGAAGCGTCGCGCGGCGTCAGCGTCGACGCGCATCCGGCAAGCATGAGCAAACTCGCGATCGCCGCGAAGCGAGCGGCGCGGCGTGACACACGCGTGGGGCCCGCGCTACGGCGCAAGTCGACGCACGGTCTCGAGAAGAAGCGCGTTGTCGGGCGTCTCCTTGAGTTGCGACCGCCAGACCTCCTTGGCAAGGTCGCGCTCCCCCTTGGCCCACAGCACTTCGCCAAGGTGCGCGGCGATCTCCGGATCGGGCCGGTCGGCGAGCGCGCGGCGCAGAAATTTCTCCGAATCGCCGAGATTGCCCATGCGGAAATGCGCCCATCCCATGCTGTCCAGGATCGACGGGTCTTCGGGCGCAAGCGTAAGTGCCTTCTCGATGAGCTTAAGCCCTTCCGCGGTCCGCGGCGTGCGATCGACAAGCGTGTAGCCAAGCGCGTTGAGCGCCTGCGCATTGTCGGGCTTGAGCTCGATCAAGCGCGTCAACTGCGATTCCACCTCGTCGAGACGATCGAGTTTTTCCGCGACCATGGCGACGTCGTACATCAGCTCGGCCGAATTCGGCTCCCCCGCCAGCGCGCTGGAAAGCACCGCGTACGCGCCCTTGTAATCGCCCGCGTCGCGCAGAACCTGCGCGTCGGCCTGCTGCAGTTCGATGCGGCGCTCGCGACTTTCCGGCTTGAGCGACGCCAGATATCGGCGCGCGCCGTCGACGTCGCCCTTTTTTGCCAGCACGGTCGCAATCCGCAGCGTCGCGATCCAGCCGCGCTCTCCGTCGTTGACTTCACGATAACGCGCGATCGCCTCGTCGTAGCGCTTGGTTTCCTCGGCGATCTGCCCCAAATAGAACGCAACCGCGCCGGAATCGACGCCCGCGCCGCGGAGCTCTTCGAACATGCGCTCCGCCGTAGCGTAGTCTTTCATCTGCACCGAGATCGCCGCAACCGCGAACTGGATGTCGCGATCGGACTTGTCCTCTTCGAGCAGGCGCAGGAACAGTGCGCGTGCCTCGCCGTATCGCTTTTGCTCGACGTAGAGTTGCGCCAGCGCGCCGGTCGCCGCGCGCGACTCGGGCACGCTCCCGAGGAAACTATTCAAGTAACGGATCGCGCCTTCGGGAGACGCTTTGGCGAGAATATCGGCCTTGATGAGCGCCGCCCGTTCCCAGCCGGGCTTGAGCTCCAGCGCCCGATCGGCAGCGCGGATCGATGCGGCCGCAATTTCCAGATCGGAAAGTCCGGTGTTGTATCCCGCCAGCGCGATTGCGAACTGCGCCTCCGCAACGCCGGGGTACGGCTTCGCCAGCTCGACGATCAGGCGGTAGACCACGCTTTTGTCCGTCTGCGCCGCGAGCGCCTGGTTCAGCTGCACGAATGCGTCGGCGAGCGTCTTGCTGTCCACGCCCGCCTCGGCCAGCACGCGTTCCAGCTCCGCCTTGATGTCACCGCCGGCGCCCGGTTGCGACAGCGTTGCGACCATTTGCTTGGCGCGATCGGCACTCGGATCGAGCTTCAACCATAGCCGCGCGGCCTCGAGCGCAAGATCGCGTTGTCGGGCAAACAGGGCAACCTCGGTCGCGCGGCGCGCAATCTGCGCGTCTTGTGCGTCTCGCGCTGCTTCGAAGTAGGCTCGCGCCGCTAGCGCCGGCGCTCCGCGCTGCAGGGCGATGTCGCCGACCAGCATTCTGTAGACGAGCTCGGCGGTCAGCGGACGCGCCAAGGTGGCCGGGGCGCCGGGAGGCGTCGGCACAACGGGCGCCGTTTGTGCCACGGCATCGTAGCCGGTACTGGCGGCTCCCAGCAGGAGCGCCAAGGTCAGCGCGAGCCGGGACACCGAATGCGGACTGTGAGGCAACATGCGAATCACCTTCTGTGCTGCCGGACCAATGCCGGAGCGCTTTCCATCTTAGGTTATATTGGGCGCAGCAACAAACGCGCCCGCCCCCCATGCCCGAGCTACCCGAAGTCGAAACCACCCGGCGCGGGATTGCACCTTACGTGGAAGGGCAGAAAGTGACGGCGGTACGACTATACGACCGCCGTCTGCGCTGGCCGGTTCCTGAAGATCTGCCGCAGCGGCTCGTCGGGCGGGTGGTCGAAAAGGTCGAGCGACGCAGCAAGTATCTGCTATTCCGGCTGGGGACGGATACGCTGCTCATCCATCTCGGCATGACCGGCAGTCTGCGCATTCACAGGGACGCCCCTCCCAAGCGCGTCCATGACCATGTGGACCTCGAATTCGGCAATGGTGTCGTACTGCGCTATCACGACCCGAGACGGTTCGGCGCGGTGCTGTGGTCGCCGGGGGCGGCGCATCACCCGCTGCTGGCCGGACTCGGACCCGAACCGCTCGGCGCCGAGTTCGATCCGGATCATCTGTTCCACGCCACGCGCAATCGCCGTGCGGCGATCAAGCTCGCTCTCATGGATAACAGGGTGGTCGTCGGCGTCGGCAACATCTACGCCAACGAGTCGCTGTTTCGCGCCGGTATCCGCCCGACGCGTGCCGCCAACCGGATTTCGCGCCAGCGGATGCGGCGCCTGCGCGAGGCCGTGCGCGAGACGCTTGCCGATGCGATCGCCAAGGGCGGCAGCACGCTGCGGGACTATGTCGACAGCGACGGCGCGGCCGGCTACTTTCAATTCCATTACTTTGTCTACGGTCGCGAGGGGCGGCCGTGCCGTGCATGCGGAACGGCGATCCGATCGGTCCGGCTTGGCGGTCGCGCGACCAACTTCTGCCCCAAGTGCCAACGTTAGTCCGAGTCGGCCCGGAAAGGGCGTCACACGGGCCCGCGCCGGGCCGATTTGCGTGGCGCGCTTTATGCTAGAGTCTCCGGCGCGACGTCCCGGGGGTCAAAAGCGGGCACGCGGCGCAAGGCAGTCCGGCCCTCTTTCCGTTGTCGAGGCCGTTGTGAAGACCGGGGGCCCGCTCTAAGTTCAGGCTCGCGCCCGAGGGAGGCGCAATCATGGTGCAATCCAGAGATCTGGCAGCGCGATTCGAGGCATACAGCGACTGGCGCCGGCGGCTGTCCGCGGGCATTTCCGGCCTGCATGAATGGCTGTCGCAGCAGGAGTTGGCCGACGCCCACGCCGACCTGTCCATCCAGCATTTGCTCGAGCGGCTGCACCAGGACCAACTGGTCGTAGCCTTTGTCGCGGAGTTCTCGCGCGGCAAGTCCGAGCTGATCAATGCCATCTTTTTCGCCGACTTCGGACAGCGTTTGCTGCCATCCGCGGCCGGCCGCACCACGATGTGTCCGACCGAGTTGCTCTACGACTCCTCGCGGCCGCCGTCCATCCGCCTGCTGCCGATCGAAACGCGGGCCCGCGACGGCTCGGTGACCGAGTTCAAGAACTACGCGGATGAGTGGGTCACCCTCGCGCTCGATCTGTCTTCAGCGGACAAGATGACCGAAGTCCTGTCGCAGGTCTCGCAGACCAAACGCGTTCCGATCGTGCTGGCGCGCAAATACGGACTCTACGACGACGGCGACGTGCTGGCCCCGATGTCCGCGGCCGACGAGGCCGCCGTCGACATTCCTTGCTGGCGCCACGCGGTGATCAATTTCCCGCACCCGCTTTTGCAGCAGGGTTTGGTGATTCTCGACACGCCGGGCCTGAACGCGATTGGAACCGAGCCCGAACTGACGCTCAACCTTCTGCCCAACGCACACGCGGTGCTGTTCATCCTCGCCGCCGATGCCGGCGTGACCAAGACCGACATCGATGTGTGGCAAAACCACCTGGTCGGCGATAGCCCCGCGACCCGGGAAGGCCGGCTGGTCATCCTGAACAAGATCGACGGATTGTGGGACGAGCTACGGTCGGCCTCGGAAATCGAATCCGAGATCGCTCGGCAGGTGCGCACCAGCGCACAGCTGCTCGCAATCCCACCGGCGCAAGTATTCCCGGTATCCGCGCAGAAAGCGCTCCTGGCCAAGGTCAACGGCGACGACGCGCTTCTGGCGAAAAGCCGCCTGCCGCAGCTCGAACTGGCTCTGTCGAAAGAGCTGATCCCCGCGAAGCGGCACATCGTCGGATCGGCGACGCGCATCGAGATTCGTTCACTGGCCGCGAGCACTCGCACAATACTCGATAGCCGCATCGCGGGGATCCACGAGCAGCTGGGCGAGCTTCGGGGCTTGCGCGGCAAGAATCAGGATGTCGTAGAGCACATGATGGACCGCATTCAGCAGGAGAAAGACCTGTTCGAGCGCGGCATGCAGCGCTACACCGCGCTGCGAACGGTGTTCACGCAGCAGACCAACGCGCTTTACGAATGCATCGGTCTCGAGAAGCTGCGCGCGACCGCGGGAGAGACCCGCAAGCGCATCGAAGCCAGTCCCTTCACCAAGGGCGTGCGCTCGGCCATGAACGATTTCTTCGCCCAGATCCACGGCGGCCTCGAGCGAAGTGGGCGGCAGACGTCCGAAATTCACGAGATGATGCTGGCGATGTACGCGCGATTCGCAAGCGAGCACGGGCTCGAGCCGTTTGCGCCGCCACCTTTTTCAATGCTCAAGTATCAGAAAGAGGTCGAACGTCTCGAGCGCGCATACAACGTGCATTTCAATACTTTGTGGAACATGGTGAGCAAGGCCAAGTTCACGCTGATGAAACGCTTCTTCGAGACCATCGCGATCCGCGTCAAGCATGTCTACGACATCGGCAATCGCGATCTTGAAAGCTGGCTCAAGGCGGTCATGGCGCCGCTGGAAACCCAAGTGCGCGAGCACCACATCCAGCTGCGCCGGCGCCTTGAAAGCGTCAAGCGCATCCACCGCGCGAGCGACGAGCTCGAGGAGCGGGTACGCGAGCTGGAGCAAGCCGAAACGGGCATACGCGACCAGATCACCGCGTTAGAGAGAGAGCTCTCCGCCATTGTCGCGATCATCGAGCAGCC
>DASZZK010000253.1:0-5614 GCA_035544975.1 Casimicrobiaceae bacterium
AGGTCCGCTTCGCCGATCCGGTTCACCGACGCTTCGGTACCGACCGCGGAGCTTCCATACGGATGCGCGGGCCCATACAGGGCGCGAGCCAGCGCCACGTCGGCGAGCGCGCGCGCCTGCTCGCGCGATTCGGCGATGGTGCTCAGGCGCGACTTGCGCTGGCGCTCGATTTCGTCGGCGGGAAAGGTCGGGTGTTGCGCGATGTCGGCGAGCAAGGCGAGCGCGTCGGAGAAGTTGCGCGCCAAGGCGTCGATCTCGAGCGACGTGGTGTCGCGACGGGTAAGCGCCGCGTAGCCCGCGCCGAGGCGCTCGAGCTCGTCGGAGAGTTGCTGCGAGGAACGCGACGTCGTTCCCTCTTCCAGCATCGCCGCGGTGAAATCGGAAACGCCGGGAAGCGACGGATCTCCGGCGGCGAGTCCCGCATCGACCACCAGCTGCGCGCTGACAATGGGCAGGTTCGGGCGCTGCAGGTAGAGCACCTTGAGACCGTTCGCGAGCGCGAAAGAACTGGGCGCCGGCAGCGTGGGCACGCTCGCGGGACCGGCTTTCGGCGTCGCATTGCGCCAGCGCTCGTCGGCGTTGATGGATTCGGTGCCCGGGTTGCTCGCGATCTTGGGCGCGGGCGGATCCGGATCGAGCTTCTTGTCGCCGCGAACCGCCAGCACGACCAGCCGAGCGTCCTTGCGCAGATGGTCCCGCATGACACGCTGAACGTCCGCCGGGGTTACGCGTGCGTAGCGCTCGATATCCTTGGGCAGGTACCCCGGGTCGCCGGTGTAGTGGTTATACATATTCAACAAGTCGGCACGGCCGTTCATACCGCCCACTTTTTGCAGGCTCTGGTAGAGCGCACGCTCGATCTGATTGCGGGCGCTCTCGACTTCGGCGGCTGCCGGCGCCTCGGCGGCGAGACGATCCAGCTCGGCGTCGATCAAGGGCTGCAGCTCCGCCGCGGTATGGCCCGATCGCGCGACGGCCTCGATTTCGAAAATCGACGTCAAGGCATACGGGTCCTGGGAGGCGGACACTTCCTGCGCGACCTGCAGCTCGTAAACGAGTTTCTTGAACAGACGGCTCGATTTGCCGCCGGCGAGAATGTAGCCGGCGATTGCCAGCTCCGCGTCGCCCGGCTTGAATTTCGGCGGGGTGAGCCACGCCAGATCGAGGCGCTCGAGCTCGATCCGGTCGGTGACGGTAAGGCGCTTCTCGGAGGTAAGCGCGGGCGTGACCACCGCCGGCTTGGGCACTTCGGGTCCGCGCTTGAAGGAGCCGAAATACTTCTGCACCAGACGCTTCGCCGCCGCGATATCGAAATCCCCGACCAGGGTGAGCGTCGCATTGTTAGGGCGATAGTAGCGCTTGAAAAAGTCCCGTACGTCGGCAAGCCCCGCCGCTTGAATGTCGAGGTGCGAGCCGATGATCGCGGGGCGGTACGGGTGGCCTGGCGGGAACAGCGCGTGATACAGCGCCTCGTCGACGATGCCGTAGGGACGATTCTCGAACGACTGCCGCCGCTCGTTGCGCACGACGTCCTGCTGGTTGGAAAGCGCCGTTTGGTCGAGCGAGTCGAGCAGGTAGCCCATGCGATCGGCGTGCGTCCAGAGCGCGAGCTCGAGCTGATTGGACGGCACGGTGTCGAAATAATTGGTGCGATCGAACGATGTGGTCGCGTTGGCGTCGGTTCCGCCGACGCCTTCGAGGAGCTTTTCGGACACGCCGCGTGCAAGGTGCTTGCTGCCGGTAAACATCATGTGCTCGAACAGGTGCGCGAATCCGGTCCTGCCCGGCTCTTCGTTTGCGGCGCCGACGTGGTACCAGATATCGACCGCCACCAGCGGCAGCGTTCGGTCCTGCGACAGGATGACTTCAAGACCGTTGGCCAGACGATATTTTTCGTACGGGATGCTCGGCGGCGTCTCGGCGGAAGCAGGGGACCCATGCAGCGACGGAAGCAGCGATATCGCCAGAGCACCGGCCGTAAGTAGTCTTCGCATTATTTGCTTTCAGTCAATCTCGCCAACGTTGCCCAACTCGCGATGAAGATACTCGTGGAAATGCTGCATGCCGTCTTCCATCGGCGACTGATACGGCCCCGTTTCGTTGCGTCCGAGCCTGTACAGCGCGCGGCGGCCGGCATCCATGCGCAGCGCTATCTCGTGATCCTCGGCTGACGTTTCCATGTAGGCCGCCTGCTCCGCCTCGACGAACTCGCGCTCGAAGAGGGCAATCTCCTCGGGATAATAGAACTCCACGATGTTGGTCGTCTTGTCGACGCCGCGCGGGATCACGCTGCTGACAATGAGCACATAGGCGTACCACTCGACCATGATGTTGGGGTAGATGGTCAGCCAGATCGCGCCATGGGCGGGCACCTTGTCGCCGTAGTAGGCCAGCACCGCCTTGTGCCAGCGCTCGTAGGTCTTGGTCCCCGGCTTGGCGAGAGCGTTGTTGACGCCGACGGTTTGCAGCGAGTAGCGATCGCCGAACTGCCACGCGAGGTCGTCGCAGGTGACGAACTGGCCCAGCCCCGGGTGGAAGGGTTCGACGTGGTAGTCCTCGAGGTAGACCTCGATGAATGTCTTCCAGTTGTAGTTGCACTCCTGGGTTTCGATGCGATCGAGCACATAGCCCGAAAAATCGAGGTCCGGTGTGGCGCGCATGCCGGCCAGGTCGGACCGGATGTCGCGAGCGCCGTCGAAGAGCAGCCCGTTCCATTGCTGCAGCGGCGAGCTGTGCAGCTTGACGCAGGGTTGTTCGTCGAAGTGCGGAGCGCCCAGCAGCTTGCCGTCCAGCTGGTAGGTCCAGCGGTGGATGGGGCAAACGATGTTCGATGTCGAGCCGCGGCCGGTCAGCATGATGGCCTGCCGGTGGCGGCAGATATTCGACAATAGCTCCACGCCCCGGTCATTGCGGACCAGCACGTCCGCGTTATCGCGCCAGGCGAGGGCGTGATAGTCGCCCACGTTGGGAACCATCAATTCGTGGCCGACGTAGCCGGGTCCGCGGTCGAACAGGACCTTCTGTTCGAGCTCGAGCAGCGCGGGATCGTTGTACCAGGAGACGGGCAGTTGCGACGTGGACTGCCGCAACCGCTCGCGTGTCGCGAGATTGGACATCAGCCTTTCCTTTTCGTGAACCGCCAACCCAACAAACAATATAAGAGGCGAATGAACCGCCCCCCAACCGCGTTGCTAAGTCAGCCCGCTACGAAAAGACTCGTATCAAGGCTGCGTCGTCAAATGCACTAAAAATTATATCGTGAATCAAGCGTTGCGGCAAACCACACTTCGCTTTCCCGAAGCCATCTCGGCATCGTTGGCCGCGATGTCCAAATGGGGTATTCTTGAGCGTTTTTCAAGCACATCCTCAGCGCACCGATAAGCTCGCGCGTGAGCTTGCCGCGCCAACCCGTACGATGTCCAACACAGCGTCTAAGACAGCGCCCGCGCCCGCGAGTTTCGAGACCGCGCTGGCCGAGCTCGAAACCATCGTCGCGACCATGGAGAGCGGGCAATTGCCGCTTGCCGAGTCGCTTGCGGCATACAAGCGTGGTGCCGAGCTCCTGCAATATTGCCAAACGGCGCTCAAGGACGCTCAACAGCAGGTGCAGATTCTGGAGCGCGGCGTATTAAAGAGCTTCGAGCCCGACGTCGCGCAAGCGCCCGGATCGGACGAGGTTGATGAACCCTGATGTGGCGTGGCCGATCTGGTCACGTGAGCGAGCACAAAGAGTCCAAGACGCGCTCGAGCACGCGCTGCCGGCGGCCGGCGAATCGACGCCGCCCCTGCGTGCCGCGATGCGGTACGCCGTGCTCGGCAGCGGGAAACGCGTCCGTGCCTTGCTCGCCTACGCGTCGGGCGAGCTTGCCGAGGCCGATGCCGGCGTCGTCGACCACGCCGCCGTGGCGGTGGAGCTTATCCACGCCTACTCGCTGATACACGACGACCTGCCATGTATGGACGACGACGTCCTGCGGCGAGGCAAGCCCACGTGTCATGTCGCTCACGGCGAAGCGATGGCGCTCCTGGCGGGGGATGCGCTGCAAACGCTTGCTTTCGAGGTACTGGCCAAAGCGCCGCTGTCCCATACGCAAATGCAGGCGCGGGCGCAGATTGCGCTCCTCGCGGAAGCCGCAGGCTCGCGCGGCATGGCGGGAGGGCAGGCGCTCGATCTATCGCATGTAGGCGACGCATTGAGCCTGAATGAACTCCAGCGGATGCACGCACTCAAAACGGGAGCGCTGATTCAGGCGGCGGTGCGCTTGGGAGCAGGCTGCGGCCGAAGGTTCGATCAAGCGGAGGGCGACGCGCTCGATCGCTACGCGGCGGCAGTGGGCTTGGGTTTTCAGGTCGTCGATGACGTGCTGGACGTCGAAGGGACCGCGCAAAGTCTAGGCAAAACCGCCGGTAAGGATGCGATGCAGGGAAAACCGACCTACGTTTCGCTGCTCGGCCTCGACGCCGCCAAAGAACGCGTCGCGGCACTGCGCGACGAAGCGCACGCGGCATTACTCGGTTTCGGCTCAAAGGCGCGCAGGCTCAACGAACTCGCCGACTGGATCGCGCTGCGGAAAAACTGATGCCGCCGTGCGCGTGACTGCCGTCCGCTTGCCAACCCTGCGACCCAACCGCGATACTCCGAACATGAACCGTCCCGAGGCACCCGGTATCCCCGACGTCCAATCGTGCCCCGACGCGCGCGAGCTCGCCATCGACCGGGTGGGCATTCGCAGCCTGCGCTACCCGATGCAGTTTGCTGACGGCGAAAGCGCCCCCCAGCCGACGGTAGGTTCTTTCAATGTCTACGTCGCGCTGCCTGCCGAACACAAGGGCACGCACATGTCGCGCCTGGTGGCCGTCATCGACGAGATGCGCGAGCCTTTGTCGCTCGACGGCATGTCGGCGCTGCTCGACACGATGCTGCAACGACTCGAGGCTGACGGCGGCCGGATCGAGGTCGAGTTTCCGTGGTTCATACGCAAGGCTGCGCCGGTGTCCGGCGTTCCAAGCATGATGGACTACCAGGTCAAGCTTGCCGCCGATCAGACCGACGGCAAGCGAACGGTCAGCGCCACAGTCGTGGTACCGGTGATGAGCCTGTGTCCCAGTTCCAAGGCGATCTCCGATTACGGCGCGCACAACCAGCGCTCGCACTTGACGCTTACGGTGCGGCCGCGTTCCGGTGACGATGGCGGGCCGGTTTCGCTGGCGGAGCTGGTCGGCATTGCCGAGGACGAAGCCTCGTGCGAGCTCTACGGACTGCTCAAGCGCGCCGACGAAAAGTACGTCACGGAGCGCGCCTATGACAGGCCGCGATTTGTCGAGGACCTGGTGCGGGGAATCGCGGCGCGTATGGTCGCCGATTCACGCTTCGAAACCTTCAGCGTCGCCGCCGAAAATTTCGAGTCGATCCACAATCACTCGGCTTACGCGGAGATCGTTCGCGGCCGTCCATAGCTCATCTGTCGTGCCAAGCCTTGTCTGACACATCGGTTCTCGACCGGCTGAAGTCAGCAGATTCTGTTGAAAAAACTCATTTGCAGTGGTGGAGTTGTATGTCCTCGAAAAAGTCGACCCTCTAGAACGCGCTCAGAGCCACGCAAATTAATCAAGT
>DASZZK010000254.1:0-4325 GCA_035544975.1 Casimicrobiaceae bacterium
CGAGCTGCCACAAATGCGGGTTGCCGGCGCTGCCCGGTTGCCCGCATCCAAGTTGCGGGTGCGCTTTGTGCGTTCCAGGTGGAGCACGCAGGGCGCTCACTTGCCCGTTGCCGGAGTTCCCGGTTCCCCACTCGATGTAACCGATCCGGTGTCGGGTGAGGTTGCCGTCGAAATGTAGCTGGGCGCCGATTCTGATTCCGGTGGAGATCTGTAGACGACGGCGTGTTCGCGTCAAGTCGGTTGGCATGGCGCTTGCGTCGTACAACGGATGGACTCCAAACCACTCCTTGGCAAAGCGTTGGCGCTCGAGCCTGTCGGGATCTCGACACCTGGCGCTGACGCGGCTCGCACGGCAGGCGACGATTCCTCAGCTGACGCGAAAGCGAAACGCAACCTTCGTATAACGACCGCGGACGAGTTCCTCGAAAAGGCGGCCAGGGAGTACCAAGAAGGCCGTATCGACTCCGCTCTCTGGCGCCGGGCCGTGGACCAATGCGGTAATGATGCATCGTTGGCGATTGCCGCTTATCTTCGCGCCCGCGCGACGGCGCTGCATCAGAAGCAAGACGAACGCTCGCAAAGGCAGGCGCGCAGTGCCGGCTCTATGCGCGACGCGAGTGAGCGAAAGGTCGAGTCGGAACCGCACCGGGAAATCGTGTCGACCAAGGTCGCTGATGCCCGTCCCCGAGGCGTGAAACCGAAGCTCAAGTACCTGGCAGCGGCTGCGGCGGTGCTCGCATTGCTGGTCGCGGTCGTGTGGCTGATTGCTTCACCGCGGGAGAGCGCATCGGTCCGACAGCCGATCGTGTCCGCTGCGACACCTTCACCCGACCGGTCCACGCCGCCAAATCCCCCCGGGAGCGAGCAAGCGCTCGTCAAGAGTTCGAGCGGCGGCACAAGCCAGGGCGGTCCAGACGTCACGTTCGAGACTGCGGTGCAGCAACTGAAGAACGACGGCCAATGGAACGTGCTCGTACTCTACGCAGCCGAGTGGGCGCGAAAGGAGCCGAACAATGCAGCCCCATGGTACGAGCTCAGCGTTGGGTACGCCAAACTGCGACAACTCGAAGACGCGCTAAACGCAGCCACCAATGCGGTGCAGCTGTCGCCGGGAGACTCGCTACTTTGGCGAAACCTGGGACATGTCAATTTGGCTGTGGAGCGCCTGCCCGAGGCAGGAATCGCCTTCGACAGGGCGTTAGCGGTGAGCGCCGACGATGCGGATGCGCTGTGCGGAGCGGCGTTAGTCGCGCAAAGACAGGGGCGGCTGAAAGACGCAGATGCGCTTGCAAAGCGCGTCAAATCCGGCGATGCAGGTTGCCCCAGGGTTAGCGACGGCGAGACCGCGTTGGTAGTTGTAGGCGGCCCCCCGGCACGCAAGCCCGGATTGTCGGTCGGCCGCTGACTTGGGCGTCTGCTTCGTGTCGAACGCGGTCGTTGAGTGAAATGTGATCCAACTTGATCGGACATTGCTTGTCCGGTCGAATCCAGGCCACGGCAATCAAGAACGCCGGCGTATCGTTGCCCAGCGCTCCAGCACCGCGCAAACGGAGGCGGTGTCCGCTTCCCCGAAACCGAGCGCCATTGCCGCGTTGTAAATGGGTGTAGTCGCGGCGAACATGGGCGTGGGGCAGTCGTGCTCCCGCGCGAACTCGGTGATGATCCGCATGTCCTTCTGCCAGACGCCGACCTTCATGGTCGCGTCGCGATAGTCGTTGCGAGCCATCATCGGGCCGCGAATCTGCAGCATGCGCGAAGAGCCCGCGCCGTCGCCCAGCACCTTGACCATCGTTGCAGGGTCGAGCCCGGCTCTCATGCCGAGCACGAGGGCTTCTGCGGCGGACACGTTATGAATCGCGACCAGCAGGTTCGCGAGGAACTTCATCTTGGACCCGGCGCCGAACGGGCCGAGGAAATAGTGCGTGCGTGCGAAAGCTTCGAAGAGGGGAACGCAACGGCGATACGCGCCGCGCACGCCGCTCGCATAGACGGCGAGATCCTTGACCTTTGCTTGCGCTCCCGTGCCGCTCAATGGGCAATCGAGCAAGGTGATGCCCTTGTCGGCCAGGAGCTTGCGCGCAGTTTCCTTCGTCGCGATCGGCAAGGTACTGGTTTCGATGACGAGCTGTCCACGATGGTGGGCACCCGCAAGCTCGGCGGCGACGCGGTGCAAGGCTTCCTCCGAGGGCAGCGATGTGATGATGATCGGCGCCCTGGCCGCGACGTCGCGTACGCTCCGCGCCGCTTGACCGCCTGCCTTCGACAGCGCGCCGCGGCGTCCGGCCAGCACGTCGTAACCAAGCACGGGAAATCCGGCGGCAATGAGATTTCCCGACATCGCGGATCCCATGATGCCGAGACCGATGACGCCGACTCGATCGCGTGATGCCATGGTCATGTCCCCTTCGAATTGCCCAGCGTTCCCACCGCCGCGAATAGCGCCTCGATCGATGCACGCGGGATGTTGCGCACGATGAATACGATGCGCGACCGTGGATCCACATCTCGGCCACTGTCGAGCGTCACCGGCGGATGAAACACATGCTGCGCTCCCTGCAGCACCACGGGACCGCGTTCGCCTGCCACGTGGACAATCCCCTTGACCCGCAGCAGGTCCGGGCCGCGCAGTGAAGTCAGCGCCTGCAGCGCCGCGTTCAGCCCCTCCCAGGTGAAAGGCTCGTCGAACCACAGACAGAAAGCATGGATGGCGGCGTCGTGCGCTCGCGTCGGCGGCGAGATCCGCTGGTGAAGCAAGCCGCCCTCCTCTGCCTGACGCGATTCGGGCTGAATCGCGTTCAGCCAGCGGCCCAGCTCCTCGGAGCGTGCCGCGACGCTTTGCGGACCGATGTTGTCCAGCAGCGCGGGATCGAGCTCGCCATCGACGGCGGTCGTGATGAGCGCGAACGGATTCATAGCCGCTAGCCGCCCTTGCAGGCGCTCAACCGTGTCGCCATCCGCGATGTCGGTCTTGGTGATGACCAGGCGATCGGCCACGGCCGCCTGCTTGACGGCTTCGGGCATCGTGTCGAGCTGCCCGCTGCCGTTGACGGCGTCGACCAATGTCACGACACCGTTCAACCGGTACCGAGCACCGACGAGCCCGTCGGTCTGCAGCGTATGCAGCACCGGAATCGGATCGGCGAGCCCGGTCGTTTCGACAAACACCCGGTCGAAGTCGATGACCTCGCCGGCGCGGCGCTTGACGAACAGTTCCCGCAAGGTCTCCTGAAGATCGGTGCGCTGCGTGCAGCACAGGCAGCCGTTGCTCAATAGCGTCATCTGCTCCGACGAAGCAGCGACCAGCTCGTGGTCGAGCGCGACGTCTCCGAATTCATTGATGATGACGGCAGCCCGGTTCATCGCCGGATGGCGCAGCAGCCGGCGCAAAAGCGTCGTCTTGCCACTGCCCAGAAATCCGGTGATAACGGTGACCGGCAGCCGGCTTGCCAGCGGATCGACGTTTGGCGACGTGCGAGCGCTGGCGACCGACGTCACAGCGTCATCTCGAGGATGTAGAGTCCGCCGACGAAACGATCGACGGTATAGACGATGCGCCGGTCGTCGACATAGACGTCGTTCAACTGGATCGCGCCGGACCGTGAGAGCGCGGGCGCCCCCGGGACAAAGTAGGCGACCTCCTGCGGCTGGTACGGATTGCTGATGTCGTACGCGCGCACGCCGGCATTGAAAAAGGTCCCGACCACGATCTGGTCGGAGCACCACGACGCCGGCACCGGCAGATTCTCATGCAGGTTGTGCGCGCCGAAACGCCCGCCACGGTGCGCGAATGTGCCGTGCGGCGGCGCCGGCAGGGTGCTGATCGGGACGAGATTCTCCTCCACCCGCGCATCGACGACCCACACCAGCTTGGGCCAATCGAATCCGTCGTCCTTGATGCACTCGTCGCTGACGATGAGCAGATTGCGATCGAACAGCGGCAACACGGTGTGCGTGAATCCATTGAACGGCGGCGAATATTGCCAGCGGCTGACGAGCCTGGGATGCGCCTTATCGGCAATGTCGAGGATCACCGCACCGCCATCGATATAGCCGACATAGGCACGGTCCGGCCGCTGCGGAAAAACGTTCGTGTTGTGCGCGCGAAAGCCGGCATCGAACTTCGGGTCGAGCCGTGGCGGCGGCGGCTCGTCATCGCCTTCGCGGGTGCCGGGGAGCCACCACCGGCCGACCTCGACGAGTCGCGACACATTGCGGACATCGACGATGCGATAGAACTGATCGTCGAACGGGTGCCGCGGCTGAAAGTCCGCGGCACCGCTTGCCATGTGCACGAATTCGCCGTCGACGAACCACAGCGCGTGCAC
>DASZZK010000255.1:0-5308 GCA_035544975.1 Casimicrobiaceae bacterium
GCCTCGTCCAACTCGCCGCGCCGATAGCATTGCAGTGCGGCGCTGTACCGGGAAACGTACGCGCGCTGTTCGGGCGTCGCCGTCCGAAGCGGGGCGATCGCTTCGTATGCCGGCACCGGGGCCCGCTTGCCCTTCAACCTGACCGCATCGAGTTCGCAGAAAAGATACTCGTCCTTGAGCGCGGCCATGGTGGTTAAGTTGACCACGATACAGCAGCCAAACGTACTGCACACTTTTTCCAGCCTTTCGGCAAGGTTGACCGTCGAACCGAGCGCGGTATAGCTCAAACGCCGCGGCGTACCGACGTTGCCGACAATGGCGGGTCCCGAGCTGATTCCGATCTTCACACCGAATTTGGCGGAATCGCTCGATGCGGCAGAGCTAAGAGCGCTGACGCGCTGGTCGATGAGAAACGCGCTGGCCACTGCTCGCGCTGCGGAGTCCTGCGCGCTGGCAGGCGCTCCCCACATCGCCATCACCGAATCGCCGATGAACTTGTCGACGTAGCCGCCCATCTCGTCAATCACCCCGACAATGACCTTGAAATACCGGTTGGTAAGTTCCATCAGTTCGGTGGGAGGCATGGTGTCGGAAATGGCGGTGAAGTTGGTCAAGTCCGCGAACATCACCGTGATCTCGCGCACCTCACCGCCGAGTTTCAGGTCGGAGCCTTCCTCGGACAGTTGGCTGACGATTTGCGGCGCGAGATAGCAGCCGAAAGCTCTCTCCATGCGCTGCCGCCTTCTATCCTCGACGAAGAAGCGCGCCAGTTGTCCGCTTAAGAGTGCACCCAGCCCGGCGATGGCAGGAACGGCGACGGGAAGCCAGGCACCCGCCCCCAGACCCAGCACCGAGGCTGCGAAGAGCGCCGCCAGAAAAGCGATCAAGGCCACCACCGCGATCACCGGAGACATGAACAATCCGAAGCTGGCGCAGATCACCGCGGCGGATGCCGCCGCCGCGATGCGCGCAGGCGCAGGAACCAGCGTCGCGCCGGTTGCGCCAAGCAGACTGCCGACGGCCGCGGCATGAATATGCACTCCTGGCACGGAGTCGCTGTCCGGCGCGGAGGGTCCCAGCGCCTGCAGCCCGCAGCCGAATCCGTCGGTACGCGTGAGCGACGACGACGGCCATTTCAGGAATCGATCGGGTGCGCGCTTTCGATCCTCCTCCGCGAGATTGCTTCCGATCAGAACGACTTTGTCCGCAAACGCCGCTTTCGCTGCTTCGGGATTGGATTTGATGCAACTCAGCACATCGGCGATTGCATAGGTCGGCAGGCTTTCCAAGGGTGCCGCCGGCGCAAGCAGGAACGGAGGAGCGTTGCCGGATCCACCGGCAATTTCAGAAAGCCGCGCGGCAAGCGTCGGCAAGCGCGTGCCGTCCGCGGCAGCGTAGTGCGAATAGATCCATCGCTGAACGCCGTCGTCGCTCGGCACGAGCTCGGAGTAGGCAATGGCCAGGGGTTCATCGCGTCCGGCGTCGCGCTTGGCGTCGAAGACGGCAGCCACAAACGGCTCGGCGACCGGGGTAGTGGCCGTACGTGCGAGGACGACGCGGTCGCGATGCTTGGCAAGCGAAGCGAGCATCGCATCGTCGTAGCTGGGTTCGATCGCCGCAAAGCGAGTTGCGCTGTAGCTGAATATGATGTCGAATCCGACCGCCTTCGCACCGCCCCGGAACAGCCCATCGACCAGCTCGGCGTAATAGGGGCCGAAAAATACTCGCGGCGTGGACGCAAGGGTTTCGGAAGCGAGGCTCTTTTCATCGATGGCGACGACCACGACGTTCGACGCCGCCGGCGCCGATCGAAACGGCGCAATGGCAATCGCAATATCGTATAAAAAGCCGTCGACGAGCTCGACGCGACCGTCGGTGACAAGAGCCAGCATCGCGGCTGCGAGGAGCGCCGCGAGGATGACGAGCTCTCGATACCGCCGGCGAAGGTCCAATCCCGGTCGTCCGTCCGCTTACTCGAGCCGGAGTATCAGCAAGGCCTTCGTGTTCGATGCCGATATCGAAACCGGCACTTCGACCGGGTTGCTACGTCCACGGAAATGGATGGTGATGAAGTAGGGGCGCCTTGGCGGCAGGAGGCCGCTTAACCGGAACGACTCCTGGCGAATAGGAATATCGCCCTCGACAAGCCTTCGATTCGAATCGAGCACGTCAGCGGTTACCGCATTCGATGCCCGAGCGCCCGTGATGACCACCAATCCATCCGACGCCACGTCGGCATATTGCGACTCATCGTGCGATAGTCCGCGCGAAACGATGCCGCCGCCCAAGGGGCCGGGGCCGCCAAGGGAAATCCTGTGCACGCGCGGGCATGGCCCGGGCTTCCTACTCTCGATGTTGCTTTCCGCGGCTTCCAAACCCTGCTCGGTCACCTGGACCGTGCCGCCAGTGAGCGTAACGATGGAACACGTTGCGTAGTGAAGAAGCGACAGACGCGCGCCGGGCGCGATTGCAATTTTTGTCCCGGGCGCAACCTCCCGATGCACCGCCAATGGCGGCTTGGTCACTCCGCTCAACTCCATCACCAGTGCTGAGACGGCGGTGTTAGTGTTAGCAGATCGGGCGAAGCCGGCACCTAGGATCGCTGGCAACAAAACGAGTCCCGCCAGAATGGCCGCTTTGCTCATGAAGCCACTGCGCGCTACGGTTGTCACGGGCATCACCTCGTCGTTGCGTTGATCAGAACACCCTTCGCAGCAGGCCTAATTGGACATGTTCACAAACACGACGCGACGGTTTTCCGGCGCGGCGGGGTTGTTTGCGTTCAGGGGCTCGCGATCGCCCTTGCCGACGGCCTTCAGGCGATCCTGGCGCACGCTCTGGTTCTGAACCAGATATTCGCGGACCGCCGCCGCTCGCCCCTCGGACAGGCGCCGGTTCCCTTCTGCCGAGCCACGCGGATCGGCGTGGCCTTCGATCACGAAATTGAAGTCCGCAAGTTTGCTGGTGTTGAGCGCGCGGCCAACGATGTCGAGCTCGCGCTTTGCACCGGCGGTGAGCGCCGTCGCATTGGTCTCGAAGGTAATCAGCAGCGCAGCTTTGGCCGGTTTCGGCGCAACTGCGGGGGCGGCGTTGAGGCTGCGCGTCAGTATTGGAGCAGGTGCGGGCGTCAAGGCGTCAATCAGCGCGGACTCCGTGATCTCCTGACCCTGGAGCACCTGCTGAGCCGCTGCCGGCAGGCAAGAGGAAGCCGCGAGCACCATCAATGCCAGGATGAAGTTTGCCGTCATGGTCGGCGTCCGCGATTTTCCGCTCCCGTCGAATGACGGTCCACGCAGTTTCACAAGAATGTTCATCGCCTTCTCCCCCATTCGATCGAGTTTCGTACGGTCGCACGACCTCGCGAAGCTCATTCGACACATAGCTCAGGATCGGGAACCAGGCATTCAGCTTCGCCGGCACCCCCTCCGCCGCGCGTGGTGAACTGCGCGCCAACGCCTACCTGCAAATCCTTGGGAAGCAATACCCACATGCGACCATTCTCCTTCATACGGCTGGCGCGTTCGCCTGCGCCCGGGCCGAAACCCCAAAAGTAATCCGCGCGCACGGGTCCGCGGATCGCTCCGCCGGTGTCCTGCGCGAGCACCAGACGGTTAAGCCGCGTTCCGATGCCCTGCCCTTCGGTGGAGATGAAGACGGGAAATCCCAAGGGCGTCGTGCGCGGGTCCACCGCCACCGATCGACCGGGGGTCAGCGGCACGCCGAGCGCGCCGAGAGGACCGCCGTCGCTGTCGGGAATCTGCCGGAAGAATACATAGCTCGGGTCGCTGCTGAATACCGACGGAGCCCCGGCGCTGGCGGCCTTTGCTACCAAGCTTGGGTCGGCTTTGACGCGCGCCGGTTCGGAGGCGACGGCGGGACGCGCTTCTTGCGACGAGACCGTCGGCGGAGAAACCGGTATGCGCTGGGGATCCGCGTTTCCCTTAAGCAACAACTCGACCATGCGCTCGACCTCGGGCGTCAGGTTTTCATCGGCGGCTTTGCCGCTGGCGGCCGGGCTTGGGCGTTGTTCCGTTTCATCCAGGGGTCGCACGCCGCGAAGGGTCGGAGCGTTTACGGAATCGCCCGTGATCGCAGTCGTACTCTCGCCGCTGTCGGTGTCGGATAGCGGGATCTCGATGCCCCTCGTCAGCATCGTCGCCGGCCCTGATCCGCTCTTCCGGCCCGCTACCTGCACCGGCGGCAAGAATGGATGGCCGTTCTGCTCGGCGTAGGCCAGACAAAGCAACTGTCCGTCCGGCAGACGAACCTTGCCCGAGCCCTGCACCTGCATCGAATACAAGGCGGCGAGGTCGTCTACCCACACGATGACGCGCTCCGCGGCAAGGACGCCTTGATCGATCTGGGCGCGAGTGTAGTAGGGAACGATGCGCTTTCCATCGATGCGCACGCGCAGCTTCTTGTCCCTGATGTCCGGCTTGGAATCGGACACATCGAGCATGTAGGGTTCCTTGCAGGAAGCGCTCGCCACGAAACCGGTGCACGCGGGAATCACGGTGCGACCTTCGACGCGCGCGAAGACCTGTGCGCCAAAAAGCGTTCGCGGAATGCTGCGCGAATCCACGTACAGCAAATCGTCGGGAATGCCGTAGACAGGATAAATGTATGGACCGCCATAGCGACGGCTGCCGCGCAGCAGCGGTTCGTAGTAGCCGGTGATGACACCGGCGGGGGATTGGTCCTTATTGTGAATCTGGTAGAGCGCAAACTCCCGCTCCAGATAACGCCTGACGTCGTCGTCGTTGCGCGCGTTCACCGCGATCGAGCGCGCGCATGGCCCCGTCCATGCGGCGCGGTTCGCGAGCACGGCGCAGCTCGCACGAAATGCCTTCCATGCTTCCGCCAGGCTGTCGTCGCGCCATCCGGGAAGATCGCTGAAGCGCGATGGTACGAAATAGGCGTACTTGGTCCAGAAAGGAGTCAGCGACGGGAGCTCGGCGAGCGCCGGCTGCACGCCTTCGCTCCCGACCGCAGCCTGTCCCGGCTGCGCGGACGCCGTGTTCGCAAGCGGCATTGACGCGACGGCGACCGCAAAACACGCCAGCACCGTCGCTATTCTTCCGAGAAACATGCTTCACCCATCAGACTCGAGTACGCCCCATGACAGTATATCCATCTTGAAGAGCGTTACTCGGTGTGCCGGGAAATCACCGGCCTGGACTAGATATACGTCGGGTCGAAGCCCCGCTTTACGGGGAAAAGCCGCGCCGGATCTGCCGATTATTCACGAGAGGCTACAAAGGGATGCCTTTCACGCCGACTCGCGCGCTCCCGCCACGGCGGAGCGCAG
>DASZZK010000256.1:0-2131 GCA_035544975.1 Casimicrobiaceae bacterium
TCGACAGGATCTCGAGAAGGCGGGCCCCCGCGTACAAGCCATCGTCAAAGCCGTACCATCGTTCGGCGAAAAAAGTGTGGCCGCTCATTTCACCGGCGAGCAGCGCGCCGGTTTCCTTCATCTTGGCTTTGATCAGCGAGTGTCCCGTCTTCCACAGCAACGGACGGCCGCGATGGCGCTCGATCCAGGGCTTCAGGTTGCGGGTCGACTTGACGTCGTAGATCACCGTGGCGCCGGGGTTGCGCGACAGCATGTCGGCCGCGAAGAGCATCAGTTGCCGGTCGGGATAAATGATGCTGCCGTCCTTGGCCACCACGCCCAACCGATCGCCGTCCCCGTCGAAAGCGATGCCCAGCTCGTTGTCCGTCGTCGCGAGGCAACGAACGAGGTCCTCGAGGTTCTTCGGTTGCGAGGGATCCGGATGGTGATTCGGAAAGTGTCCGTCGACCTCGCAGAAAAGCTCGGTGACGGTACAGCCCAATCGCCGAAAAAGCTCCGGCGCGTAGGCTCCGGCGACGCCGTTGCCGCAGTCGAGCGCGACTTTCATGGGTCGCGCGATGCGAACATCGCCGGCGATGCGATCGATGTAGGCCGGCACGATGTCGGCCGCGTGCACTTGCCCCGCGCCGTGATCGACATCGCCGCTTTCGATGCGGGTCTTGAGGCCCTGGATCTCGGCGTCGGCGAGCGTGGTGCCGGCAATCACCATCTTGAGACCGTTGTAGTCGGGCGGATTGTGGCTGCCGGTGACCATGACGCAGCATTGGGTGTCGAGGTGCTGCGCGGCGAAGTAGCACATCGGGGTTGTGACCATGCCGATGTCGATCACGCTCGCGCCACTGGAACGAATGCCTTCGGCGAGCGCTGCCGCGAGCTCGGGGCCCGACAATCGGCCGTCGCGTCCGACGACCAATGTTTCCCGGCCGTGTTTCCGCGAGAGCGAGCCCAGCGCTTGGCCAATGTCGCGCACGATCGGTGCGGTCAGCGTCTTGCCCACTATGCCACGGATGTCGTAGGCCTTGAAGATGTCGGCGGGTAAGGGCATCGGAGCTCGGCGGCGGCTCAGTGCAATATAGGTTGAGTGTGGGCTTGCAAGGCGTCCGCGCGGGTCGCGCCGGTTTCAGCGCGTGGCGGATGCGACGGACACTTCGGGATGCTTTGGCGCGGACTCGAAGAATTGTACCAGCCGCAGGGGAAGCCAATCCAAACGTCCCGGGAACGGCGCGCTGAGAAACCCTGCGTGGCCGCCACCTTCCGGCTGCTCCAGCAGGACTGTAGCGCTGACTTCGGCGCGGGTCGGCAGCGAAGTTGCAGGAATGAACGGATCGTTTCGAGCATTGAGCACCAGCGTCGGCACGGCGATGCCGCGCAGCCACGGCTTGCTGCTTGCGCGCAGCCAGTAGTCGTCCGCCCCGTCGAATCCGTGCAGCGGCGCGGTGACCACGTCGTCGAAGGCGTGCATGGAGTCGGCGCGGTGAATCGAAGCCTTGTCGAGCTTGCCGGGGAAGCGGTGCGCCATCGCCAGCGCCTTCGGGATCAGCGTCTGTAGAAAATGCTTGGTGTAGATGCGGTTGAGGCCTTGTCCGATGGCGATGCCCGCAGCGGTCAAATCGAGCGGTGCCGACACCGCCGCCGCGGCGTTGATCAGCAGCACCGCACGGTCTCCTTCGCGGCCGAGCCAGTTCAGCAATGCGCTTCCACCGAGCGAGACGCCGACAGCGTACAGCGGCGCCGACGGTTCGAGCGCGTGGATCGCCGAGAGCATCCAGCCGATTTCGGCGTAGTCGCCGGAGTGGTAAGCGCGCGGCAGCTTATTCGGCTCGCCGCTGCAGCCGCGGAAGTGCGGCACCACTCCCCGCCAGCCGATCATCTGCAAGTGGCGCATCAGAGCGCGCGCGTAATGCGACGACGAGTTGCCCTCGAGCCCGTGAAAGAGAACGACCAGGGGCGGCGCGCTCGCCTGCGCAGCCGGCGCATCGAGCCAGTCGAGACAATAAAATCGCCGTCGAAAGTTTCCAGGCGTTGGCGACGCAACGGCGGTCCCCGGCGCTTGAACAGCGCCGGATAGATCGTTTGCGCGTGCGCTCCCGCGAGCCACGACGGTGGCTGATAGCCCGTGCTCACCGTTTCA
>DASZZK010000257.1:0-5308 GCA_035544975.1 Casimicrobiaceae bacterium
AGTGGAACGTCGTGTCTCAGGGACCGACCGAGACGGTATTTTTCGATTTCTAGTGGGCATGACCCACGATTCGTCGGCAACGTTGGCGCAACAGTCGCACTCGGATTTATTCGCCGCGATGGACGGCGCACGCATTCGATACCGGCTCGACGGCCCGATCGGCGCACCGTTTCTGGTGCTGTCGAATTCGCTGGGAACGAATCTCGACATGTGGGAGCCGCAGGTCGCCGCACTTGCGACACGATTTCGCGTGTTGCGCTATGACAGCCGCGGCCACGGGCTGTCCACGGTTACCCCGGGCCCATATACCATCGAGCGATTGGCGCGCGATGTTCTGGCGCTGCTCGACGAGATCAAAATCGATCGCACAGACTTCTGCGGCCTGTCGATGGGTGGCATGGCCGGAATGTGGCTGGGCGTGCATGCGCCGCAACGCATGGACAGGCTACTGTTGTGCAATACGGCGCCGCGCATCGGCTCAGCCGAGCGATGGAATGCGCGCATCGACGCAGTGAACAAGAGCGGCGTCGGCGGCATCGCCGACGCGATGATGGAGATCTGGTTCACGCCGCGATTCCGAGATATCGCGGCGCCCACCGTGCAGCGGATGCGCGCCATGCTCAGCGCAAGCCCAGCGGACGGATATGTCGCGTCGTGCGCGGCGGTACGCGACATGGATCAGTGGGCAACGCTGTCGAGAATAGAACGGCCGACGCTGATCGTCACCGGAGCGCACGATGCGGCGACGCCGCCTGCGGACGGTCGACGCATGGCCGAGATGATACCGGGCGCGAAGCAAGTCGAACTGGATGCGGCGCATATTTCGAATGTCGAAGCGGCCGGACGTTTCACTGCCGAGATGCTGGCGTTTCTTGATCGTTGAGGAGTCGGACCATGGAAGAGCGCGAGCGGTACTCGAACGGGTTGGAAGTGCGTCGTGCGGTGCTGGGTGACGCGCACGTCGATCGGGCGTTGACGCGCGCCAACGCCTTTAACCAGGAATTCCAGGAGCTGATCACCCGTTACGCCTGGGGCGAGATATGGACCCGGCCGGGCCTGCCGCGGCACACGCGCAGCCTGATCACCCTGGCGATGATGGTGGCGTTGAACCGGCCCGACGAGTTACGGCTCCATGTCCGCGCCGCATTCAACAACGGTGTTACCCGTGACCAGATCAAGGAAGTGTTGCTGCAATCGGCGATTTACTGCGGCGTGCCGGCAGCCAACAGCGCATTCCATCTGGCCGAGGAAGTCTTCGCGCAACTCGACAAGCCCGCGACCTGACCGGGGCCGGCCCAGGCGGCAATGATTCCCATGCGCACGCAGGTCGCGATCATCGGTGCCGGACCGGCGGGCTTGCTGCTTGCTCATCTGCTGCAACGGCAGGAAATCGAATCGGTGGTGATCGAGAATCGCGCTCGCGACTATGTCGAGCATCGCGTGAGGGCAGGCGTGCTGGAACAGGGCAGCGTCGATTTGTTGAACGATTCCGGTGTCGGCGCGCGGCTGCAGCGCGAGGGCCTGGTGCATCATGGGATCGAGCTTCGCTTCGGCGGTCAAGGTCATCGCATCGACATGACCTCCCTGACCGGCGGACGCTCGATCACTGTTTACGGTCAGCAGGAAGTCGTGAGGGATCTGATCCGCGCGCGCATCGAAGCGGGTGGCGAGATCATGTTCGGAGTCAGCGAGGTCAGCGTCGCCGATTTCGACTCGAGTGCGCCAAAGGTGATGTTCGTCCGCGACGGCAAGCGTATCGAGCTCGTCTGCGACCTCATCGCCGGCTGCGACGGTTTCCACGGCGTGTGCCGGCCGTCGATTCCAGCGGGCGTATTGTCCACCTTCGAGCGCACGTATCCGTTCGCCTGGCTCGGCATCCTCGCCGCCGCGCCGCCCACCCACGACGAGCTGATCTACGCCTACCATCAACGCGGATTCGCGCTCTACAGCATGCGCTCGCCGGAAGTGACGAGGCTCTATCTTCAGGTCGCGCCCGAGGAGGATATGGACAACTGGCCGGACGCGCGCATCTGGGAGGATTTGCACACTCGGCTCGAAACCGACGACGGCTGGAAGCTCTCCGAGGGAGCGATCACCGAAAAAGGCATCACCGGCATGCGCAGCTTCGTTGTCGAGCCGATGCAATACGGGCGGATATTCCTCGCCGGCGACGCGGCGCACATCGTTCCGCCGACCGGTGCCAAAGGCATGAATCTGGCTCTGGCCGACGTGCGCGTTCTGGCGCAGGCCGCGACGGAGTTTTTCAAGACCGGGAAACGCGAGTGGCTCGACGCGTATTCGGCGACCTGTTTGAAGCGGGTTTGGCGGGCCGAGCATTTTTCGTGGTGGATGACTTCGATGCTGCACCGCTTTCCGAGCGATGACGTATTTCAGCAGCGCCTGCAACGCTCGCAGCTCGAATACGTCGTTGGCTCCAGGGCCGCGGCGGCATCGCTGGCGGAGAACTACGTCGGCCTTCCGTTTTCATGAGCGTGCATCGTTCCCGAAGAGGGTGGGCTTTGCGGTCAGGTTAAGATGAGTTTTGCGACAACAACCGTCGGAAAAAGGAGGATCGAAATGAAATTCCAGAGCTGGATCAAACGTGCGTTGGTCGGAGCGGCGATGCTGGCCGCCGCCGGGGCCCTGCAGGCGCAGGGCGTGGTGAAGCTCGGCCTCGTCGCCGAATTCTCGGGACCGTTCGCGCAGTACGGGCAGCAGATACTCGGCGGAATGAAGGCGTACATGAAGCAGAACGGCGACACCGTCGCCGGCAAGAAAATCGAGATCGTGCAAAAGGACACGACCGGCCCCGCGCCGGATGTCGCAAAGCGCTTGGCGCAGGAGCTGGTGACGCGCGACAACGTCGACTTCCTCGTCGGCTTCGGCCTGACGCCGAATGCGATGGCGGTCGCTCCCGTCGCGACCGAAGCGAAGAAGCCGATGATCATCATGAACGCGGCGACATCGATCATCACTACGAAATCGCCGTACATCGTGCGCGTGTCGATGACGCTGCCGCAGATCACGCAGCCGATGGCGCAATGGGCGGCGAAGAACGGTATCAAGAAGGTTTACACCGTGGTCGCCGATTACGGCCCGGGGCTGGACGCGGAGGCGGCGTTCACCAGGGCGTTCACGGCAGCCGGCGGCGAAATGGTCGGTAGCGTGCACACGCCACTCCAGAATCCCGACTTCGCACCGTTCGTCCAGCGGGTCAAGGATGCCAAGCCCGAAGCGGTGTTCCTGTTCCTGCCGGCGGGGGAGCAGGGCATCGCGTTCATGAAGGCGTACAAGGAGCGCGGCCTCGCCGACGCGGGAATCAAGCTGATCGCCACCGGCGACATCACCGACGACGGCGTGCTCGAGGCGATGGGCGACCCGACGCTGGGCCTGGTCACCAGCTTTCACTACTCGGCATCGCACGACTCGCCGGAGAACACCGCGTTCAAGAAAGCGTATGCCGACGCCAACGGCACCAAGCTGCGTCCGAATTTCATGGCCGCGGCGGGCTATGACGGTATGGCGGCGATCTACGAAGCGCTGAAGAAAACGAACGGCTCGACCGACGGCGACAAGATCATGGCCGCCCTCAAAGGGATGAAGCTCACCAGTCCACGCGGCGCGATCATGATCGATCCGGAAACCCGCGATGTCGTGCAGACAGTCTATATCCGCAAGGTCGAGAAGACCGCCGGCGGCCTGTACAACATGGAGTTCGACAAATTTCCCGACCAGAAGGACCCTGGCAAGTAGCCGCGCGAGACCTTCACGGGTTGCATCACGGGCGCCGGGTCTAACCGGCGCCCCATACTTCCTCCGCCGTTTCGATGATCAGGCGCAATTTGGCCGCCTGCGCCTCACGCGCGATCTCATTACCATGCACGGTGCTCGAAAAGCCGCACTGCGGCGACAGACAGAGCTGGTCCAGCGGCAGCACCTGTGCCGCCTGGTCGATTTTTCGCTTCAACGAATCCTTGGATTCGAGCTCGCCGAGCTTGGTCGTGACCAGGCCGAGAACAACGGTCTTGCCCGGAGGCACGAAGCGCAGCGGCGAAAAATCCCCGGAGCGGGCATCGTCGTATTCGAGGAAATACCCGTCGACCTTGAGCTCGTTGAACAGGACCTCGGCCACCGGCTCGTATCCGCCCTCGGCCACCCACGCGCTTTTGAAGTTGCCTCGGCAGAGGTGAACGCAAAATGTCATGCCGGGCGGGCGGTCCGCGATCGCCGCGTTGATCAGGCGCGCATAGCGGCGCGGCAATTCGTCGGGGTCATCGCCACGCGCCTTCGCACCTTCGCGCATCCTGGCATCGCAGAGATAGGCGAGGTTGGTATCGTCGAGCTGCAGGTAAGTGCATCCCGCGGCGGCGAGCGCGCGGATCTCGGCGCGATAGGCGGTCGCGACGTCGGCGAAAAACTGTTCGAGATCGGGATAGGCTTCGCGGCTGATCGCTTCGCGTCCGCCGCGGAAGTGCAGCATGGTCGGCGACGGGATGGTCACCTTCGGCGTTCGCTTGGTCACCGACCGCAGAAATTTGAAGTCGTCCACCTGAATCGGCTTGACGTGACGCACCGGCGCCGTCACGCGCATCACCGGCGGCGCGAAATCGACCTTGCCGGCAGCGCTGTGGAAGCTCATGGAAATGCCGCCCTTGGTCTCGACGCCCGAGAGCTGCTCCAGGAAATCGATATGGAAGTACGTGCGGCGAAATTCGCCGTCGGTAATCCCCTCGAGACCCAGATCTTCCTGGAAACGAACAATGTCGCGTATCGCGGCGTCTTCGACCTCGCGCAGCTGGGTGCGGGTGATGTCACCCTTTTGCGCACGCTCGCGAGCGTCGAGCAATTCAACGGGCCGCAGAAAGCTGCCGACGTGGTCGGCGCGATAGGGCGGAGTCAAGCGTAGAGCCATGAGTCGATCTCCTCGTACCTTGCCGCTTCCGGAGCACGGCACGCTGGCGTGCGGCCATCAGCCTCGCTTGGGCGGGTCGCAACCGCGTTTCAAAAACCTACAGGTCGACAACGATAACGTCGCTTTGCGCGCGCGACACGCAGGGCAGGAATTTGTCGCCGATCGAGCGCTCCTCGTCGGTCAGGAAGACGTCGCGATGGTCGGGTATACCTTCGAGCACCCCTGTCAGGCACGTTCCGCATACGCCCTGTTCGCAACTCGTTTCGACATGAACGCCGCGTTCCGCCAGCGCCTGAACGATGGTCTTGTCGGGTGGAATCAGGTAATCCCCTCCTGACCGCGCAAGCCGAACCGTGAAGATTTCTCGTGGACCTGCCATGGCGGCAGGATCAGCCG
>DASZZK010000258.1:0-2422 GCA_035544975.1 Casimicrobiaceae bacterium
GCTGCCGGTGCGTCATCTGGACAAATACAAATCGACCGCCGCGAAGCGCTGACAATTCACCGTGCCGCTGATCGCGAAAATGCCGCCGGGCAAACGGTTGCGTACGCCGATGGCCGACAGATCATTTCTCGACTGCCGGAGTAGACACCCGCTGGCCCTGAGCGCGCCCAGACTCGCGCTGTGGCGCGGCGTGTTGCCGTTGTTGTCGGTGTTGGTTATGGCAGCGCTCTGCGCACCGCCATTGCATGCGCAAGATTATCCGACCAAGCCCATCCGCATGATCGTGCCCTATCCGCCGGCAGGCGGCACCGACATCGTCGCGCGCACGATATCGGAACCGCTCTCGAAGGAGCTCGGCCAGCCGATCATCGTCGACAATCGCGGCGGCGCGGCCGGGAACATCGGCACCGATCTCGCCGCCAAGTCTGCCCCCGACGGCTATACCATGCTGTTCACGCTGTCGTCGCACACCATCAACCCGAAGCTCTACGACAAGCTGCCGTTCGACGTCGAAAAAGACTTCATCCCGGTTTCGCTGGCGGCGTTCATCCCGCAGATCCTGGTCGCCCATCCGTCGGTACCCGCGAATAACATCAAGGAGCTGATCGCGCTCGCCAAGTCGCAGCCCGGAAAGCTCAATTACGCATCCGTCGGCACGGGCTCTCCCGGCCACATCGCGGGCGAGCTGTTCAAGCTCAAGACGGGAGTCGACATGGTCCATGTTCCCTACAAGGGAGGCGGGCCGGCGGTGACCGACACGCTCGGCGGTCAGGTGCAGCTCTTGTTCGTCTCGATGCCGGCGGCATTGCAGTACGTCAGGGCGGGCAGGCTCAAGGCTCTCGCCGTGACCAGCGACAAGCGCAGCGCCGCGGCACCGGATGTTCCGACCATAGCCGAGTCCGGCGTTCCGGATTGCGTCGTCAACTCCTGGTACGGCGCGCTGGTTCCAGCCAAAACATCGCCGGCGGTAGTTTCCAAACTCCAGGCGACCTTCGCCAAGGTGCTGCAAATGCCCGAGGTCAAGGAGCGACTTTTCGCTCAGGGCGCGGAAGCGACTTTCTCGACCTCGGCCGAATTCGAGCGGCTGATCCACGACGAGCTCAAGCAGTGGGAGTTCGTCATTCGCGAAGCCAGGATAAAACCCGAATGAGCCGAATGAGCGATTAGCATGGGCGGCAAGGACCGGCTCGACCTGCACGATGAGACCGTGCGCGCGGTTGGCGCAATCGTCGACCGCGCCCGTATTGCGCAGCGCGCGGTCGACCGCTGGACCCAGGAACAGGCCGACCAAGCCGTTACCGCGGCTGGGTGGGCGATCGTCCATCCGGAGCACAATCGACGACTTGCCGAGACCGCGGTGCGCGACACGGGCCTGGGCAACGTTGCCGACAAGATGGCCAAGAACCGACGCAAGACCATCGGCCTGCTCGACGATTTGCGCAACTCGAAGTCGGTCGGCGTGATCGCCGAGTTGCCGGAGCTGGGCCTGACCGAAATTGCGCGACCGGTGGGCGTCGTCGCAGCGGTCACCCCGTCGACCAATCCGGGCGCCACGCCGGCCAACAACATCATCAACGCGCTCAAGGGTCGAAACGCGATCGTCGTCGCCCCCTCTCCCAAGGGCCATTCCACGGCTAAGCTGCTGCTCGAGTACATGCACGCCGAGCTCGATCGTATCGGTGCGCCGAGGGACCTGATCCAGCAACTGCCGGCGCCGGTTACGCGCGAAGCGACCATCGAGCTCATGCGCCAGGCGGACCTCGTCGTCGCGACGGGCTCGCAGACCAACGTCAACGCGGCGTATTCCAGCGGGACGCCGGCGATCGGCGTCGGCGCCGGCAACGTGGTCGTGATCGTCGACGAAACCGCGGACGTGGGCGACGCGGCGCGCAAGATCGCCGTTTCGAAAACGTTCGACCACGCGACGAGCTGCTCGTCGGAGAACAGCGTGGTGGCGGTGGAGGATGTCTATGCAGCGACGATCGCCGCGCTTGTCGCGGAAGGAGGCGTCATGCTCGACGCCGCCGAGGCGGCGAAGCTTTCGGCCGCGATGTTCGCGCAGGGCAGGCTCTCTCCGCAATTGACGGCGCAGTCGGCGGCGGTAGTCGCCGAACGCGCAGGGCTTGTGCGACCGGCGCTCAAGCGCGCGGTTTTTCTGATGGTCGAAGAAACCGGCGTCGGCCTCGCTCATCCTTTCTCGGGCGAAAAACTCTCGCCGGTGCTGGCGGTGTACCGGGCGCGGGATTTCGCGCACGCGACGGCGCTTGCTGCGAGCATCCTTCGCTATCAGGGCGCCGGCCATTCGGTCGGGCTGCACAGCAAGGACGACGCGCGCGCGCTTGCGCTTGGCCTCGAGTTGCCGGTATGCCGGGTGATCGTCAACCAGGCGCATTGCTTCGCCACCGGCGGCAGCTTCGACAAC
>DASZZK010000259.1:0-8170 GCA_035544975.1 Casimicrobiaceae bacterium
TGCCGCCCGGCCGCGAACCAGGCCTGCGGCGAGCTAGCGCGATTCAGCGCGGGCGACGATAAACGCGGCGATCGGCGCAATGTCGCCCAGATCGAACACGGGGAGCGGCGTGGCAAGCGGCCCGTCGGTGGCCACGGCGACGATGTTCTTGTCGCCCGGATGCAGCATCGACTTGCCGACGCTGGCGCGGTAGACCTCGAGCTTTGGAATCGCAGCGCTTTTAAAGCCTTCGACCAGCACCAGATCGCACGGCGAGAGCTGCGCCAGCGCCCCATCGAGCGAAAGCTCAGGTGCGCCGCGCAGCTCGTGCATCAATGCCCAGCGCACCGCAGAAGTGACCATGACCTCCTGGCAACCGGCTTCGCGATGACGATGCGAATCCTTGCCTGCCTGGTCGATGTCGAACTCATGGTGCGCGTGTTTTACCAGCGAGACCACCAGGCCTTTGGCGCGCAGCTGCGGTATGAGCCGCTCGACGAGCGTCGTCTTGCCGCTGCCCGACCAGCCGGCGAACCCGAAAACTTGCATCACACCTACTGTTTGCGCCGCAGCGCCGTGTCGTGCACTGGCGTCTTCGTTCCTGCCGCGGTATCGCTCGGCGCGCTGGTGCCGATGACCGCGTTGATGAACTCGCCCTTGGCGTGGGTGTAGCCGGCGGGATCGCTGGTTCCGGATTCGAGAATTGCGCGCTTTCTCGCCTGATACGCATCGCGCAATTTTCCATCAATGCGCAAGACGTCGCGGAACCGGTAGAGTGCTTTTGCCTCCGCCGATTCCGCCGCGACGATATGAACGTGCAGCCGGTAGATGCTTCCCTGGTAGTCGAATGCGCCGACGCGCATCGGACGTTCTTCCGGAAACTCGTGTCCCGCGCGCTGGTGCTGAAAGCCGAGGCGATCGATTGCCTGGCGCGTCTCCTCCAATCTTCCGCGCGGATACAGCGCGACGAGGTCGACGATGCCCTTGCCCGCGCATCCGGGTATCGCGGTGCTGCCAATGTGTTCGGCCTTCACCCACGGTGCCGCGGCTTCGATCAGCGCGACGACGTGCTGCGCCGCCGCCGGTGCCGCATAGTCGTATTCCACATAAGCCGGCGACAGAATCGCATACGGCAGTATCTGCGACATCGCGTTTTTCCCGAACTGTTCCGCCGAGGATTGTACCTCGTATAATGCCGTGCTTAGTGTCGTGCCTGGTGTCCCGCTCAGCGTTGTGCTAGGTCGCGCGCGAATCGCGGCTCGGCGGAACGTCTTAAGGAGCGCCGGGTCTGAAGGTACTGCATGACAGCATCATCACTCACCGTTCAATCCGTTACCGGAACCATCGCCGACGCGATCGAGAACGTCGTCTCCAGCGTGCCTGCGAGCCGCGAGCGAGCCGTGCCGGAGCCCGCTCTCGCGGCGCGTAAGCTGGCGCGCAAGGCAGCGCGCCGCGCCGCGGCTTTGTCGGGCGCGTTGGCGTTGCCGCCGGGCGCATTGGGCATGCTGACGGTCATCCCGGACCTGATCGCGATCTGGCGCATCCAGGCGCAGATGGTTGCCGACATCGCAGGCTTGTACGGACGAGATATGCAGCTCACCCGCACGCACATGATGTATTGCCTTTTTCGCCATGCGGCAACGCAACTGGCGCGCGACGTCGTCGTGCGCGCCGGGGAACGGCTGGTGTTTCGCCAGCTTTCGGGCAGCGCCATGCGCAGCGTCTTGACCAGCGTCGGCCTCAATGTCACGCAGCGCGTCGCCGGCACCGCAGCCAGTCGCTGGGTGCCCCTGGTGGGCGCCGCGGCGGTCGCGAGCTATGCCTATTTCGATACCACGCAAGTGGCGAAAACGGCGATCAACCTGCTCGAGACGCCGCTGCTCGATGCTCCGGTGTAAGTAGAACTCTCTTCAGGGGACACGGGATCCAGCGATTGCGGGGGAAAGCTGCTGGCAGGACCGAGGAGAAATGCTTCGGTGAATGACAACAGCATAGCGCTCCTCGCTAGCGGTAGGGGCGATCCGGCGCGCTGACTAGCGGCCGAAAATCCGTTTCAGGGTTTTTCCGACCGGCCCGGGCGAGGTCGAGCCGGAAGATGGGGCTGCCTGCGCCGATGCAGTCGACGCGGCACCGCTCTGCCCCAAGGCCACCCGACACGGCCCCGGGCCCCCGCGCGTCGCCGCCGACAGCAATGATTCCCCGACGATGGATAAGCCTCCCGAATAGATCGCCGCACCGAGCTTGGCAGCGGCGGCGGCGGATCCCACCGCATCGATATGAACAGAAGGCGACCGAAACGGGCCCTGGAACCGAACCAGGCTGGCGACTTGCGGAACCTCGATGGGGATGCCTTACCGGACCTGCGGCTTGATCGCCAGATCGACTGTTTCGTCCTGAAAGTTCACTGTGCCGCTGATCGAGGCGCCAAATTTTTTGGTTTCCAGTGCGATGCTGCGATCGATCCGTGCGATGCCGTCTTTCAGTGGCAGCCTGCCGACGGCGCATTCGAGCTCGGTCGACGGATCCACCCGGTGAAATGGGTTTACCGCGTCGGCCAGGCGGTTGAGCGGCGATTCGAGATCCAACTTGGTGTGGACGAGCGTCGCCGGCCCGACAACCACCGTCGCGCTGCCGTTCATGCCATGGACCCACTGACGCGGCGACTCGCCGTGTGCCGCGATATCGAGGGTCACCTCGGTCTTTCCGCCGCGCACTTCGCGCTTGACGCCGAACATTGCAAGGAGCGCGCCCGCGTCGAGGGCCTTTGCTTCGAGATGAAGCGTCAACGTGGGATTGTGACCGGGCGCGGCGTCGATGACGAGGCGCCCCCGCGCGGTGCCGCCGAACGCCGACGCTTGCAGCAGCGGTGCGTCGAGCCTTCCGTTGCGCACAAGGAATTGAGCACGGACGTCGTCCAGCCGCCTGCCCTCCGGCAGCAGGAGCGTGCCGATGCTCACATCGCCGTCAGCGTCGAATGCTCGCAGTGCTCCGAAGTCAAGCGCCTGTTCGCTGAAAACGAACTTTTCGTGCCCTACCGCCCCTTTGGTGGCACCGGCAAGCTTTCGCGCGAGCGGCAAGTCGGTCCATGCAAATGTCTTGGCCGCAAGCTTGAACGTCAGCTTCGACTGTGGCTTGCCCGGCGTCAGAGCGAGCTGGCCCTCGAGCATGCTATTGCCGGTGCCAACCTCAAGCTCGTCGAACTTGACCGTGTGTCCCTCGACCCGCAACTTGGTGGCGACCGATGCCGCCTGGCCGTTGACCTCGCCTTTGAGGCTGACCGGGTACGGCCAGCGTCGCTGGGCCAACGCCTGCAACGGTCCCACGTCGCCTTCCAGCGCCACCGCGATTTCGCCAATCGTGCCGCGAAAGCGCGCGCTCACCGGAGATTCCGCATCGCGTGCATGAAGCGACAGCGCGTCGATGGTAAAGTTGGTGATCTTGCCCGACTCACCGTCACGATAGCTCGCGGTGCCGTGATCGACGGAAAGATCACCGATGGCGAACGCGTTGACTCCTCCTGTCGGCGACGGCTCCGCGCCACCGTTCGCGGCGCCGGAGAATTCCCAGTTGCCCTTACCCGCGCCATCCGTTTCCAGAGCGATGACCGGGTCGATGAGCTTGAAACGCACAATTTCGAACCGGCGCTGCAAGAGTGGCAACAGCTTGACCTGTGCCTCGACCCGCTTGGCGGTCAGCATCTGCGCCGACTTGCCCCATTCGGCGTTGCTCAAGCTCACGTCATCGATCAGCAGCTGGGGCTCCAGCGAAAGCTTGAAGTCGATGCCGCCGCGGATGACCAGGTCTCGCCCGGTCGCATCCTTGACGCGTTTCTGAATGGGAGCGATGAAATCTTTGAGATCGATCGTCCGGACCGCGATCGCGACCGCGATGATCAGCAGAACCAGGAGGCCGCCGAAGGCGGCGAGGATTCGCCAGAACAGGCGCATGTAGGATTGTAGCGCGCACTAGGCGGCGCGCGGACGCTACAAGCGTCGCTGGATCCCGACAGTTTCCCGCGACTTCGCGTCAGCGCAAAGACGCGTTGAATTTCTCCAGCGCCGCAACGCCGGGAATCAGTTCCTTTTCACGCAGCTCGTTCAAGGGTGTGTCGACCGTATTCAGCGACGCATGCATGTCGCCTGCCTCGCTGTTCAGATACAAAAGGCCAGTGACGACCTCGCCCGCCGCGCGGCGCTGCTGAAGGTAGTTCATCGCCCCGATCCTGTCAGCCGCGTCATAGTCATCGTGCAGCTTGCGCAAGCGCAGCACCGAACCGTCATGCTGCATGACATCGCGCACGCTGCCAGACGCGTACTCGGCGGTGATTTCAGTGTGCTGCGGCATGAAGTCGAGCCGGTTCACGGCCTCGTTGTGCTCGCGCACGAAATCGTAACTCTTGGTCGAGCCCGGATGATCATTAAAGGCAACGCATGGGCTTACGACGTCGATGAAAGCCGCGCCACGATGACTTACAGCGGCCTTGATCAGCGGCACCAGCTGCGTCTTGTCGCCGGAGAAGCTTCTCGCGACCAGCGTCGCGCCGAGCTGCAGGGCCAGCATCACCATGTCGATCGGCTCGTCGTTGTTGATCGCCCCGCGCTTGGCCTTGGACCCTTTGTCTGCCGTCGCCGAGAACTGTCCCTTGGTCAGACCGTAAACGCCGTTGTTCTCGACGATGTAAACCATGTTGACGCCGCGGCGCATCGAATGCGCGAACTGCCCGAGGCCGATCGATGCCGAGTCACCGTCACCCGAGACACCCAGATAGATCAGATCGCGATTGGCCAGATTGGCGCCGGTCAGCACCGATGGCATCCGTCCGTGCACGCTGTTGAAGCCATGCGAGTTACCCAGGAAATACGTCGGCGTCTTGGACGAGCAGCCGATGCCGGAAAGCTTCGCCACGCGATGCGGCTCGATGTCGAGCTCGAAGAACGCCTGGATGATCGCGCCCGAGATCGAATCGTGCCCACAGCCGGCGCACAAGGTCGAAACGGTGCCCTCGTAATCGCGATGGGTGAACCCCAGCTTGTTCTTGGGAAGCGCGGGATGGTGCAGCTTGGGCTTGGTGAGATAGGTCATGGCGAGCTCATGGCGCCACCTTGCGCAACGGGGTTACGTTGAACATCGAGAGCTTGTCGCCGATTTCGCCGATGATGAAGCGGGCAGTGATCGGCGTGCCGTCGTAGTGCAGCACCGGCATCAGCTTCGCCGGGTCGACCACCAGCTCGTTGACCAGGAGCGAGCGCAGCTGCGCGTCCCGGTTCTGCTCGATGACGAACACCTGCTCGTGCGCCGCGATGAATTCCGCCACGGAGTCGTTAAACGGGAATGCCCGCACGCGAAGCGTGTCCAAGAGGATTCCCTGCGTCGCAAGCGTCGCCAGCGTCTCGTCCATCGCCGGACCCGTCGATCCGTAATAGATGGCGCCAAAGCGGGTCGCCTGACCTGCGCTTCGGACGATGGGCGCCGGCACGTATTGCTTCGCCGTCTCGAACTTGCGCAGCAGGCGCTGCATATTTTCGACATAAGTCGCGCCATCCTCGGAATAGCGCGCGTATCGGTCCTTGGTCGTGCCGCGGGTGAAAAATGATCCGCGTTTGGGGTGCGTCCCGGGATGGGTCCGGAAGGGAATCCCGTCGCCGTCGACGTCCAGGTAGCGCCCGAAGTCTTTACCCGCCTCGAGCATCTCGTAGGTCATCACCTTGCCGCGATCGTGCGAACGGCTGGCGTCCCAGGACAGCGGCTCGCACAGCCAGTCCTGCATGCCGATGTCGAGGTCGAGCATGACGAAGATCGGCGTCTGCAAGCGGTCGGCGAGGTCGAAAGACAGTGCGGCGAAGTCGAAAGCTTCCTTGGGATCTTCCGGAAACAGCAGCACGTGCTTGGTGTCCCCGTGCGATGCGTATGCGCACGACAGGACGTCCGACTGCTGCGTGCGCGTCGGCATGCCGGTCGACGGCCCGCCACGCTGGACGTCGAACAGCACCGCTGGAACCTCCGCGAAATAAGCAAGGCCGATGAACTCCTGCATCAACGAGATACCGGGGCCCGAGGTGCAAGTAAACGAACGCGCACCGTTCCACGCCGCGCCGATCACGATGCCGATCGAGGCGAGCTCGTCTTCGGCCTGGATGATCGCGTAGCGTGCCTTGCCGGTCGCGGGGTCGGTGCGAAACTTCCGGCAATGGCGCGTGAAGGCCTCGGCCAGCGATGACGACGGTGTGATCGGATACCACGCCGCGACCGTGGCGCCGCCATAGACGCATCCGAGCGCGGCCGCGCTGTTGCCCTCGATGAAAATCCGCTCGCCGACGGCGTTGGCGCGCTTGACCCGAATCCCCAGCGGATAGTCCAGGTTGTTCTCGGCATAGACGCGTCCCATGTGCATCGCGTGCACGTTGGGCTTGAGCAGCGCTTCCTTGCCTTTGTATTGCTCGCCGATCAGCTCGGCGATTTCTTCCGGCTCGATCTCCAGCAACGCGGAGAGCGCGCCAATGTAGATGATGTTCTTGAACAGCTGCCGCTGGCGCGAGTCGGTGTACTCGCGGTTGCAGATTTCCGTCAGCGGGACACCGATGACGGTGATGTCGTCGCGGAACTTCGACGCCGGCAGCGCCTTGGTCGAATCGTAGAACAGGTATCCGCCGGGCTCGATCTCTTTCAGGTCCTGATCCCAGGTCTGAGGGTTCATCGCCACCATGAGGTCGACGCCGCCCCGCCGGCCGCGCCAGCCCGCCTCGCTGATCCGCACTTCGAACCAGGTGGGGAGGCCCTGAATATTGGAGGGAAAGATGTTTCGCGGCGCCACGGGAACGCCCATGCGCAGAATGGCCTTGGCGAAGAGCAGGTTGGCCGACGCCGAGCCCGAACCATTGACGTTGGCAAACTTGACGACAAAGTCGTTGACGCGCTCGATCGGCGCAGCACTGGGCTTCATTCGGCCGCGTCTCCCAGCGGAATTGCGCGTCTGGGACGCGTAACCGGTCCGGCATGGCATCGATGATCGGCGAGCCTCAAATCGAGGTAGAACTTTTTCATGTCCCAAGCCCCCGTCGGGCAACGCTCGGCGCAAAGGCCGCAATGCAGGCACACGTCCTCGTCCTTGGCCATGATGCGGCCGGTCTTGAGCCCGTTCGCGATGTACAGATCCTGCGTCAGATTGCGCGATGGCGCGTTCAATCGCGTCCGGAGCTCGGTTTCGTCGCCGTCGGCGGTGAAGGTGATGCAATCCATCGGACAGATATCGACGCAGGCGTCGCATTCGATGCAAAGCTTCGACGTGAACACCGTCTGCACGTCGCAATTGAGGCAGCGCTGCGCTTCCGCAAAGGCCTGCGCCGCGTCAAAGCCGAGCTCGACCTCGACCTTGATATTCTTGAGCGCGATCGAGACATCCTTGAGCGGCACCTTGTAGCGCTGATCGTTGGAGACGTCGTTGTCGTAGCTCCATTCGTGGATGCCCATCTTCTGCGACATCAGGTTCACCAGCGGAGGAGGCCTCTTGAGCAGGTCCTCACCCTGGCAGAAATTGTCGATGGAGATGGCGGCGTCGTGGCCGTGCGCGACCGCCCAGATAATGTTCTTGGGCCCGAACGCGGCGTCGCCGCCGAAGAACACTTTCGGCTGCGTCGACTGCATCGTGGTCTTGTCGACGATGGGCAGCCCGGACTTGTCGAACTCGACGCCGGCGTCGCGCTCGATCCACGGAAAGGCATTTTCCTGGCCGACGGCGATAAGCACGTCGTCGCAGGCGATATGAATTTCAGGCTCGCCAGTCGCTACCAGCTGGCGCCGGCCTTGCTCGTCCTTGGTCGCGGCGACTTTCGCGAACATGACACCGGTGAGACGCCCGTTCTCGTGCGTGAACGACTTGGGCACGTGGTAGTTAATGATCGGAATGCCTTCGTGCATGGCATCCTCCTTTTCCCACGGAGAAGCCTTCATCTCTTCGAAACCCGAGCGCACGATCACCTTGACCTCGTCTCCGCCCAGACGACGCGAGCTTCGGCAGCAATCCATCGCGGTATTGCCGCCGCCCAGGACGATGACCCGCTTGCCGATCTTGTCGACGTGTCCGAAGGAAACGCTCGACAGCCAGTCGATGCCGATGTGAATATTCTTTGCCGCTTCCTTGCGGCCGGGCAGATCCAGGTCACGACCGCGCGGCGCGCCGCTGCCCACCATTACC
>DASZZK010000260.1:0-8096 GCA_035544975.1 Casimicrobiaceae bacterium
TCATTGCCGCACTCGACGAGCTTCGCGAGCAATACGCGCGCTATCAGCACGATCCCGCCTTCGTTGCCGAATTCGAATCGGAGCTCAAGCATTATGTGGGCCGGCCGAGCCCGATCTACCACGCCCAGCGCTGGTCCGAAAAGCTCGGCGGCGCGCAGATCTATTTGAAGCGCGAGGATCTGAATCACACCGGCGCGCACAAGATCAACAACTGCATCGGCCAGGCGCTACTTGCGAAAAGACTCGGCAAGCCGAGAGTGATCGCCGAAACGGGCGCGGGCCAGCACGGCGTCGCCGCCGCGACCGTGGCCGCGCGCTTCGGCATGGAATGCGTCGTCTACATGGGTTCGGAGGACATCAAGCGGCAGGCGCAGAACGTATTCCGGATGAAGCTCCTCGGAGCAGAAGTGGTACCCGTCGAATCGGGCTCGAAGACGCTCAAGGACGCTCTGAACGAAGCGATGCGCGACTGGGTGACCAACGTAGAGAATACGTTCTATATCATCGGCACGGTCGCGGGACCGCATCCCTATCCAATGATGGTCCGCGATTTCCAGAGTGTGATTGGTCGTGAATGCCTGCAGCAGATGCCGGAAATGATCGGCCGCCAACCGGACATGATCATCGCCTGCGTCGGCGGCGGCTCGAACGCCATGGGCATCTTTTATCCGTATTTGTCGGATGAGAGCGTCAAGCTTGTCGGCGTCGAGGCCGCGGGCGAGGGCATCGCCACCGGACGCCACGCGGCGTCGCTCATCGCGGGCAGACCCGGCGTGCTCCACGGCAATCGCACCTATCTGTTGCAGGATAAGAACGGTCAGATTCTCGAGACCCACTCGGTATCGGCGGGGCTCGATTATCCCGGCGTCGGGCCGGAGCATGCGTGGCTCAAGGACAATGGGCGCGCGCAATACGTTTCGATCACCGACGACGAAGCGCTCACCGCGTTTGGCGAATGCTGCCGCATCGAGGGCATCATTCCCGCGCTCGAGTCGGCGCACGCGCTCGCCTATGCGACCAAGATCGCACCGGACCTGCCGGCAGCCACGGTGCTGCTGGTCAATCTTTCCGGGCGCGGCGACAAGGACATGAACACGGTCGCCGAGCGCACCGGGCTCAAGTTCCATTGCCGTCCCGAGTGCGATCCGGCGCGGCGATGAAACCGATCCACCACAACAGCGACACGGGAAGACTATCTTGAGGGTCGCGGTGCTCCGGTATCGTGGTGGCGAGGTTTGGATCAGATGAATCGCATTGACGCGACCTTCGACAAACTCCATGCGGCGGGCCGCGCGGCGCTGATTCCGTACATTACCGCGGGCGACCCTTCGCTGGCGGCGACGGTTCCGCTGATGCGCGCGCTGACCGCCGCCGGCGCCGACGTGATCGAGCTCGGCGTTCCGTTTTCCGATCCGATGGCCGACGGCCCGGTCATCCAGCGGGCGTCCGAGCGCGCGCTTGCCAACGGTGTCGGCCTCGACGACGTGCTGACCATGACCGCGGCCTTTCGCAAGCGGGACGCGGTGACGCCGGTGGTATTGATGGGGTACGCCAATCCGATCGAGGCGATGGGAACGACGGCATTTGCCGACCGTGCGCAGCACGCCGGCGTCGACGGAGTCATCGTGATCGACTATCCACCCGAGGAAGCGGGCGAGCTGGCGCAACTGCTCGAGCGACGCGGGATCGCGCTGATTTTTCTGCTGGCGCCAACCACGCCGGAGGCACGCATCATCGCCATCGGCCGGATGGCACGAGGCTACGTGTACTACGTCTCCCTCAAGGGCGTGACCGGCGCGGGCCACCTTGATGTTGCGGGTGTTATTGGCAAGCTGGCGGAGATCCGGCGCCATATCTCGCTGCCGGTCGGCGTGGGCTTCGGCATCCGCGATGCGGCGAGCGCGCAGGCCATCGCCGCGCACGCCGACGCGGTCGTCATTGGCAGCAGGATCATCCAGGAAATCGAGAGCGGTCCGGCCGCGCAAGCTCCCGAGCGCGCCGCGGCGTGGCTCGCGACCATACGAACGGCGATGGATCAGATCGCCAGGAAAGCGGCATAGTGGTCGAGAGCGCGATGGAACAAACAAGATGAGTTGGCTGCAAAAACTGCTGCCCCCGCGCATCAAGGCGACGCCGGGAATCGCCAGGAAGGCGATTCCCGAGGGCCTGTGGGTCAAGTGTCCGGCGTGCGAAGCGGTGCTCTACCGCACCGATCTGGAGAAAAATCTCAATGTGTGTCCGAAATGCTCGCACCATGGACGCGTCTCCGCGCGCGAGCGCATCGAGCAGCTGCTCGATCCCGACGGTCGCTATGAGATAGGCTCCGAAGTGCTGCCGATCGACAGCCTGAAGTTCAAGGACACGCGCAAATATCCGGAACGGCTGTCGGCCGCACTGGAAGAGACCGGAGAAACCGATTCGCTGGTGGTCATGCAGGGAAGCATCCGGTCGGCGCCGCTGGTGCTGGCGGTGTTCGAATTCGATTTCATGGGCGGATCGATGGGCTCGGTGGTCGGCGAGCGCTTTGTGCGCGGCGTGCGTGTGTCGTACGAGAATCGCATCCCGTTCGTCTGCATCACCTCCAGCGGCGGCGCGCGCATGCAGGAAGGCGTCAGTTCGCTGTTCCAGATGGCGAAGACGACCGCGGTGCTGCAGGAGCTGACCAAGGCGCGACTGCCGTTCGTGTCGATCCTTACCGATCCGACCATGGGCGGAGTTTCGGCCAGCTTTGCGATGATCGGCGACATCGTCATCGCCGAGCCCGGAGCACTGATCGGCTTCGCCGGCCCGCGGGTAATCGAGCAGACCGTGCGCGAAAAGCTGCCCGAGGGTTTTCAGCGCGCCGAGTTTCTGCTGGAAAAAGGCGCGATCGACATGATCGTCGATCGCCGTCAGCTCAAGGACGATCTGCCCAAGCTCTTAACCTTGTTGCAGCGACAGCCGCTCCCCTCGGGCTAGGGCCTGCGAACAGGCCCTGGCGCTCCTTTGCGTCGTCGCGTCGCTTTCGTCGCTGCACCGGTGAACCGGTGAAAAAAGACTCGACGCTCGCCGAATGGCTCGCATATCTCGAGACGCTCCATCCGAAGGCGATCGCGATGGGGCTCGACCGCGTCAGCGCGGTCTACGCGCGTCTCGGCGTGGTGCTGTCGTGCCCGGTGATCACCGTCGGCGGCACCAACGGCAAGGGCTCGACCTGCGCGTTGCTCGAATGCATGCTGCGTGCCGGCGGCTATCGGGTCGGCGCCTACACGTCCCCGCACCTTTTGCATTACAACGAGCGCGTGCGCGTCGATGCCGCCGACGCGACCGATGATGCGCTACTGGAAGCGTTTGCCGCGGTCGAATCCGCGCGCCTGACGACGCCGCTGACCTACTTCGAGTTCGGCACGCTCGCGACACTGTGGTTGCTCGCTCGCGCCGGGCTCGATGTGGTGGTACTCGAAGTCGGCCTTGGAGGCAGGCTCGACGCGGTCAATGTGGTCGATGCCGACGTTGCCATCGTCACCACGGTGGCGATCGATCATGTCGATTATCTGGGAACGACGCGCGAGGACATCGGCCGCGAGAAGGCGGGCATCTTCCGCTCCGGCGCTTTCGCGATCTGCGCCGATCGCCTGCCACCGGCGACATTGCTTGCGCAAGCGAGCGCGATCGGCGCCAGGCTGTTGCGGATCGGCATCGACTACGATTTCACCGCTCACGACGGGCAGTGGAGCTATCGAGGGCCGGGAGGCACACGGCACGGGCTGCCGATCCCGGCGCTGCGCGGCGCGTATCAAATCGCCAACGCGGCGACCGCGCTCGCCGCGCTCGACGTTTTGCACGGGCGCCTTCCTGTTCCCATGGGTGCGGTACGAGAGGGACTCGTCAGCGTCGAGCTTCCGGGCCGGCTGCAGGTTCTGCCCGGACGGCCGGTGACCGTGCTCGACGTCGCTCACAATCCGCAAGCCGCCGCTGCGTTGGCCGACAGCCTTGGGTCGATGGGATTTCATCCGCAGACATGGGCGGTGTTCGGGATCATGGCCGACAAGGATATCGGCAGCGTCATCGCGGCACTGCTGCCGCGTGTGGACCGCTGGTACGTCGCAAGCTTGCCGTCGCCCCGAGGCGCGACCGCTTTAGACTTGCGCCTGCGCCTGGAGACCGCAGGTGTCGCGCCTGCATCCATTCGAGACTTCAACGATCCCGCTTCGGCCTATCGCGCCGCGCGCGAGGCGGTGACGGAAGCTGATAGAATTATCGTTTTCGGCTCGTTTCTCACGGTGGCCGCGGCGTTGGCGCTGACGGATCGCCGCGCTGCCTGAGAGTCCCCCAAGGGTCACCTGAGGCTCACCGGAGTGCATGCTGACACGACCTGAAGCCGCCGATCCCGCCGTCGAGGAGCTGAAGCGCCGCGCCCGCCGCCGGCTGGTGGGAGCCATCGTGCTGGCACTCGCGGCCGCCGTCATTCTCCCGCTATTGCTCGAAAGCGATCCGAAACCGCTAGGCGACGATGTGTCGATCCGAATTCCTCCGATCGACAACAGCAAGTTCATCACGCCGCTTTCGCCGGCCAAGGGAGCGGACGGCAAAGCTGTTCCCAATCACGCTGGTGCTGGCACATCGACCTCGCCGCCATCGGCTGCGGCCGCGCCCGATGCCGCGGTCGAAGCCAAGCCGGCTGGCGCACTCAATGCGAGCGGCAAGCCGGTCGAGACCGCGCAACGTGCTGCGACCGACGTCGCGCCTTCCCCTCCTTCCCCTGCGTCGACCGCAACCAGCATCATCGCCGCCAAGCCCGAACCGCTGAAACCCGTCGCGCCGGCGGCCAAATCCGAATCTGGCGGTACGCGGCCGGATGTCGTTTCACCGGCGGGCGGTTTTGTCGTGCAGTTGGCAGCGTTTGCCGATGCGAAGGCCGCGCCCGCCCTTGCGTCCAAGCTCAAGAGCGCGGGATTTCCCGCCTTTACCGAAACCCTGAAGACGGATCAGGGCACCATGCGCCGCGTGCGTGTCGGTCCTTACGCGACCCGCGAAGTTGCCGATGCTGAGGCGGCCCGCCTCAATGCAGCGGGTTATCGAGGCGTGGTGACGACAAAATGATGTCGCGAATCGTGCGATGACGGCATTCGACCTGATCGTCATCGGCATCGTCGGCTTGTCAACGGTATTCGCCTTCTGGCGCGGTTTGATTCGGGTCGTCATGTCGCTGGTGGCGCTGGTCGCGGCGGTGCTGGCGGCGATCCAGTTTTCCCCATCGGTGGCAAACATGCTGCCGGTCTTAAGCGATAACCCCACAACCCGTTATCTGGCTGCGTTCGCCCTGATCTTCGTCGTCGTCGTGATCGTCGGATCGCTGCTGGGCTGGGTACTGTCGAGAGCCATACGCGCGATCGGGCTCGGTTTCGTCGATCGTTTGCTTGGCGCCGTGTTTGGCGTGGCACGCGGCGTGCTTATTGTTGTCATAGCTGTGTTGCTGGCCGGTCTGACGACTTTGCCTCGCCAGGAATGGTGGCAGAATGCCTTGTTCGCCCCGCCGCTGGTGATCGCGGCGTTGAGCTTGCGCCCGTGGCTGCCACAGGCGCTGGCGCAGCGTCTCGACTATGGGCCGGGCGAGGTCAGACCCGGACGGCCGGCAAAGCCGGGCGCCCACGCCCGGGTGTTTGGACGCGGGGCGACGGCAGTAGTTTGACCTGAGGATAGACGCTTATGTGCGGAATCATCGGCGCTGTTACGCATACGCCGGTCAATCAGATCCTGTATGACGGCTTGCTGCTGCTGCAGCACCGTGGTCAGGACGCGGCCGGCATCGTGACCAGCGAGGGTCCGGTGTTTCACATGTACAAGGCACCGGGCTACGTGCGCGACGTCTTCCGCACCCGCAACATGCGCGAGCTCATGGGCAACTCCGGCATCGGCCATTGCCGATATCCGACCGCGGGTTCCGCTTCGTCGGAGCTCGAATCGCAGCCGTTCTACGTCAATTCCCCGTTCGGCATCACGCTCGCGCACAACGGCAATCTGACCAACAGCGAAGCGCTCAAGCGCGAGCTCTTTCAGCTCGACTTTCGTCACGTCAACACCAACTCCGATTCGGAAGTGCTGCTCAACGTGCTCGCGCTCGAGCTGGAGCGCGCGGCGCATCACGCCAAGCTCGACGCCAACGCCATCTTTACCGCGGTCGCGGCGGTTCACAAGCGCTGCCGCGGAGCTTATGCGATCGTGGCCATGATCGCCGGCTACGGTCTGCTCGCATTCCGCGACCCCTACGGCATCCGCCCGCTGATCATCGGCGTCAACGAGGCCATGGGCGGCACCGAATACCTCGTCGCAAGCGAGTCCGTATCGATCGAGCCGCTAGGCTTCCAGGTGCTGCGCGACGTGGCACCCGGCGAAGCAATATTCATCGATCAGACCGGCCGCTTTCACGCCAGGCAGTGCGCGGATAATCCGCGCCTCTGTCCGTGCATCTTCGAGTTCGTCTATCTTGCGCGTCCGGACTCCGTCATCGACGGGACTTCGGTCTACGAGGCTCGGCTGCGCATGGGCGGCGAGCTGGCGAAAAAGATCGAGGGCATTCCCGAGGCGCAGGACATCGACGTCGTCATCCCGATACCGGATTCGAGCCGGCCTTCGGCGCTCGAGCTCGCCAACACCCTCGGCCTCAAGTACCGCGAGGGCTTTGTCAAGAACCGCTATATCGGCCGCACCTTTATCATGCCCGGCCAGGCGATCCGACGGAAAACGGTGCGCCAGAAGCTCAACCCGATCGGCATGGAGTTCAAGGATCAGGTGGTCCTGCTGGTCGACGATTCGATCGTGCGCGGCACCACCAGCCGCGAGATCGTGCAGATGGCGCGCGAGGCGGGCGCGCGCAAGGTGTACTTCGCGTCGGCGAGCCCTCCTGTGCGCTACCCGAATGTCTACGGCATCGACATGCCCAACCCGCAGGAGCTGGTTGCGACGGGTCGCACCGAAGCGGAAATTGCGACCGAGATCGGCGCCGACCTCCTGATCTACCAGGACCTCGAAGCGCTCAAGCGTGCGGTGCGCTCGGCCAATCCGCGGCTCAAGGAGTTCGAGGCCTCGTGCTTCGACGGGTACTACATCACCGGCGACGTTACCGCCGATTATTTGTCGCACCTCGCGCGCGAGCGTGACGAGAGTCGCGACGAGGTCGACGAGAGCTTGTTCGCGGCCGGTTGACGGCCGATTGGCCAGGACGGCATGCGTTGACGCGCCGCCCGTTTGCGCGGATACTCGTTTCCAGCGCCGATTTGAAACCGATGGTGCGACCAGTGGGTCGCGCCAGTACAGGGGAAGCTGCCTCTCCCTCCGGCTTTGGCCGGTAGACTTAGAGCTATAAAACAGCAGCCCTCCGAAGCGTTTGGCCTTATGGCCAAACTTGGCGTGGCGAAAGCCATGTCAGCAATACTGGGCGTGGCGAAAGCCATGTCAGCAATAGTTCCACCGCTCACCAGTATTCGGGCGGCAAGGAACCGACTATTCGACTAGTCGTAGCCTAAGGGCAGTGCGTGACTGGTAACGGTCGCGTGCGAAGCGCCCTGACAACGCCTCATCTCTGGAGATACTCGTGCCGCGCGAGTGGTACGAGTGCGTTCGTTCGTTGCAAACGGACAAGGGGCTAGGCTGGACAGTACGGTCAACACAAGTGAACTGCTGATAAACACCGTTATCAAAGCCGGGCGGCTGCAGCGAAATACGCCCGAACCAAAATGGTAAGCGGCCGGATGTCTCAGTCATCGGTAGAGACACGTCGATGTAAGCGCCGCCGGTGGAAAGGCAGGACCTAACCTGTTCGTGTTGCTGGCATGGAACTGGGTAAGCCCGTATTTCCGCCCGCAAAATTGCGCGGGCAAGCGGATCGCAAGAGAAGCTGTTGGAGATGCGGGTAAAGGATCGTGGAGAAAGCGAACGCCGGGCTGTAATGGTCTGGACAGGGGTTTGAACGTCACCCCACGCGCAAGCGGGCTGACTTCCACATGGTCTCTACGGGCAATTTGCCTGTAGAAGTTTCGATGAATCTTCCCTGCGGGAAACGCAATATCCCCGCAGGGGGAGACTTGCGTCTTCTTGCTTGGGACTTCTCAAGGAGA
>DASZZK010000261.1:0-18578 GCA_035544975.1 Casimicrobiaceae bacterium
CCCGCGCGGCCCTCTGCTCGAGCGCGTCATCGAGCTCCGAGGTCAACCGCGACATTATCGGCGGGGATTTGAGCAACGGCGAAACTAAGGCGCTGGCCTTGCGGCCTCAGGCGACATCGGCGACATCGTCTCGGGTATCGATGCCGGCGCCGTTGCCTGCACCGGGGTCGGTGCTCAGTTGGGTGCTCAGTCGGGTGCTCAGTTGGGTACTCAGTTGGGTACTGAGGCCCGCATTGATACCCAAGCGCTGGAACAAGTCGCGGTCGGCGTCGAAATCGGGGTTGCCGGTGGTCAGGAGCTTGTCGCCGTAGAAGACCGAATTCGCGCCGGCGAAATAACACAGCACTTGCGCCGCGTCACCGAGCTCGCGGCGGCCCGCCGACAGCCGCACCATGGCCTTGGGCATGGTGACCCTCGCGGCGGCGATGGTGCGCACGAACTCGATGGGATCGATTGCCGCGACGCCGCCGAACTGCGCGTGCAAAGGCGTGCCTTCCACTTGCACCAGGCTGTTGATCGGCACCGATTCCGGATATGGATCGAGATTGGCGAGTTGCGCGATGAGTCCGGCGCGGCCCTTTCTCGATTCGCCCATGCCGACGATACCGCCGCAGCAGACGTGTATGCCAGCGGCGCGGACCCGATCCAGCGTATCGAGCCGGTCGCGATAGTCGCGCGTGGTGATGACCTTGCCGTAGAACTCGGGCGACGTGTCGAGATTGTGGTTGTAATAATCGAGCCCGGCTTCGCGCAGCCGCTCGGCCTGGCCATCCTTCAACATGCCCAGCGTCGCGCAGGTCTCGAGGCCCAGCGCCTTGACCTCGCGCACCATGGCCAGCACGGGTTCGAGGTCGCGGTCCTTGGGCCCGCGCCACGCCGCGCCCATGCAAAAGCGCGACGCACCGGCCGCCCGAGCCGCGGTTGCCGCTGCCACAACGGCGTCGAGCGGAAGGATCTCCTCGCTGACCACGTCGGTGTGATAGCGTGCCGCCTGCGGGCAGTAGCCGCAATCCTCGGGACAGCCGCCGGTCTTGATCGACAGCAGTGTCGACAGCTGCACCGCGTTCGGATCGTGATGCGCTCGGTGTATCTCGTGTGCCATGCGCAACAAGTCGTTCATCGGCAAGCCGAGGAGCGACTCGACCGAGTCGACGCTCCAGCGGCGGTCGACCTTCGATTGAGGATCGCCGCGCACGATCGTGATTGACTGCATGCCTAATACACCTTCCGTCACATCGGCTGGTTGAGGCTGGTTACAATAGCGGCGAGTTTCGGGCAGGGGGGGAGAGTTGTCAAATTTTCTGACGAGCGCATTTGACAGCGTTCGGCGAAGCGCGCTCGACGCTGCCCGGCTGGCGCTGCCGCAGCGATGCGAATTGTGCGCGGGAGTATCCGGCACCGAGCTCGTCTGCAACGCGTGCATGCGCGATCTGCCATGGCTGTCGAGCGCGTGTCCGGTCTGCGCGCTGCCGACCTCCACCGGCGGCGTATGCGGCCCATGTTTGAGCGAGCCGCCGCCTTTCAATGCAACGATCGCCGCCTTCTCGTATGCATTCCCGATCGACAGGCTTATCCATTCCTTGAAATATCAGGGCCGCCTGGCACTGGCCGAATGGTGTGCCGAGACGATCCTTGCCCGACGCGAACTTGCCAACCCTGGCGCCGGCATCATCTCGCGACCGCATCACCTGATTGCATTGCCGCTCGCCATCGATCGGCAGCGCGAACGCGGTTACAACCAGGCGCAGGAAATCGCCCGGGTGATCAGTGCGCGCACCGGTATCCCGCTCCTTCCCCGCGGACTCTCTCGTGTCCGCGCGACCCCGCCGCAGGCAGCGCTGCCGTGGACCGAGCGGGCGAAAAACGTTCGCGGCGCGTTTCTTTGCGAGCTCGATCTTTCGGGCCTGACCGTTGCGGTCGTCGACGATGTCATGACCACCGGCGCCTCCCTTACGGAAGCGGCGAAGGTCCTCAAGGCCTCAGGCGCAGCAAGCGTCGAAAACTGGGTCGTCGCCCGAACGCTGCCACCGGCGGCCGGTTGATGCGCTCCTGCGGCGCGATCCCGTTGCAATAGTGTTCGAGGGAGAAGCTTTACCGATGGTCGCGATCGTACTGGTGCAGCCGGAAATCCCGCCCAACACCGGCAATGTCATCCGCCTCGCGGCGAATTCCGGCGCGGAATTGCACCTCGTGGAGCCGCTCGGCTTCAGCCTGACCGATCGCGAGCTCAAACGAGCCGGTCTCGACTACCACGAATACACGCGCTTGATCGTTCACGCCAACTGGGCGGCGTGCCTGGCCAAGCTCGGCACTCGCAGGCGCTACGCTCTGACGACCCGGGGCCAGCGCTCTCTTTTTGCATGTGAGCTTGGCAATGACGACATGTTTGTCTTCGGCCGCGAGACTAGCGGATTGCCGGAGGAGGTTCTCGCCGATTTCCCGGAGGATGCCCGGGTGCGCATTCCCATGCAGCCACGGGTGCGCAGCCTCAACATCTCCAACGCGGTCGCGATCACGGTTTATGAGGCATGGCGCCAGACGGGATTTGCCGGCGCCTGCTAGGACCCGATACGGGTCATTGAAATTCCGGGCCGGGCTCGCGCGCAAGCAGCGCCTCGACCGCCCGCCTTGGCGACAGGTCCTCGTACAACACGCGGTAGACCGCGGCGCAAATCGGCATTTCCACGTCCAGCGATGACGCCAGCGTATGCGCCGCTCGCGCGGCCGCGATGCCCTCGGCAACGTGACCCAGTCCGGCGGTGATGGCGTCGAGTCGCTGGCCCGCTGCCAGCGCGAGGCCGACGCGACGGTTGCGCGACAAGTCGCCGGTGCAGGTCAACACCAGGTCCCCCAGGCCGGCGAGCCCCATCAATGTTTCGCGCTTGCCGCCGAGCGCGATCGAAAGTCTTCCGGTCTCGGCCAGACCACGGGTAACCAGCGCGGCGCGCGCGTTGTTGCCGAAACCCAGCCCGTCGCTGGCGCCGGCCGCGATCGCCAGCACGTTCTTGATGGCCCCGCCGACTTCGATCCCGATGAGATCGTCGCTGACGTACGCGCGAAAAGCTTCTCCGCGTAGCCGACCCGCAACATCCTCCGCCAAGGTGCGTTCGGTCGCGGCAACACTCACCGCAGTGGGCAGCCCGCGCGCGACTTCCTCGGCGAAGCTCGGGCCCGATATCACGCCGACCGGCGAGCGCCATAGCGAAGCAACCCTTTGATGCGCCAGCGCGACGCCGGCGGCATCGGCGGTGGCAACGAAGCCCTTGCAGACCCACATTAGCGGAGCGTCGACGCTCGAATGCAGCTTCTCGACCAGGTCGACCAGGACGCCGATGGGGGTCGCAACGACGACAAGCGACGCGCCGTCCACCGCTCGTCTTAATTCACCGAGCACCGACACGCTCGGCGGCAACTTCACGCCCGGCAGATAACGTGCATTCTCGCGTGACGATTCGATGGCGCTCGACTGACTCGCGTCGCGGGCCCATAGCCTGACCGCGGTGGTCCTCGAAGCGCGCCCCAGATGTGCCGCCAGCGCGGTACCCCACGCCCCGGCGCCGAGAATCGCGACGGTGTCGCTCATCACCCGCGCTGTTGGAGCCTAGAGGCCCCAGACTTGCGAAATGCGGACGTATCCGGTCTGGCCGTCCCGATGTCGGACCTTGGCCCAACCGGGCGTGCTGGTGGCATAGGACGTATCGGCAAGCTCGAGCAATACGTTCTGCTCCGCCTTGAACACGACTGCTGCGTTCGCCTCCGGACTGGCGACAACATCAGCTGTCGATGCGCGGACGACGACCGTGCGCCGGTCGGCAACCGCCTTTTTTTCCATCCACGCCACGCTGCCGGTCGCATCGCGGATCTTGTACCAGCCTTCGACGGAGACGATGACTTCGACCGGCACTTCGCGTCCCAGAACAAACAGGGGTTTTGCCTTGACCGACGGTGCATCGTAGAGCACTGCCGTTTCCGACGTGGAATGGAACTCCGCGCCGATCGCGCCCGTCGCAAAAAGGAGCGAAGCGGCGAGCGCAAGCGGGCGCCCGAACACCGGCGGCCCTAGCTGGGGACCGGCGACGCCGCCGGCTGCTGTGCGAGGTTCGCGAGCTGCTGCTGATACAAGAGCTCGAAATTGATTGGATCCAGATGGACAGGCGGAAACCCTGCCCGCGAGATCGCGTCGGCGATGGTTTCCCGGATGTAGGGAAACAGCACGTTGGGGCAATGGATGCCCATGATCGGCTGAATGTCGGCCGCCGGAACGCCTCGAATCTGGAACACGCCGCCCTGAGCCGCCTCGACCAGGAACAAGGTCTTGTCGCCAATCTTTGCCGTGACCGTGATGGTAAGCACGCATTCGTAGACGTCCTGCTCGATCTGCTCTCCTCGGGTGCGCAAACCGACTTCGACCTGCGGTGCTTCCTGCAGGAAAAATGATTGCGGCGCGCCGGGATTCTCAAGCGAAAGGTCCTTGACGTAGATCTTCTGAATCGAGAGCGAGGGTGCGGACTGCGGCTGCGGGTCGGCCATGGGATTCCTGATGAAGAACTCAGCTGAGTGTAGGGCTCAACTGATAATTATAGCGCGGCCGCGCTACGCCGCATCGGCGGACAGCAGCGGCTCGAGCTTGCCGGCACGGTCCAGTGCAACCAGATCGTCGTAGCCGCCGACATGAAATTCGCCGATATAAATTTGCGGCACCGTGCGCCTGCCCGTCTTGCTCATCATCTCCACGCGCCGCGCGGGCTCGAGATCGACCCGGACTTTGGCAATTTCGGCCACGCCCTTCGCGCGCAATAGGCGCTCGGCGAAATTGCAATAGGGGCACATGGCGGTCGCGTACATCATGACTTCCGCGATCACGCGTTTTCCGTCACCTGTTTTCCGCTCCGCGTCTGCGATCACGCGTTTTTCGCAATCGGCAACCCCGCTTCAACCCAGGCGCGCACGCCTCCGCGCAAGGTATAAATCTCGGCAAAGCCAAGTTTCGACAATGCCGAGCCGGCGCTGCGGCTGCGGTTGCCGCGGTCGCAATAAGCGATCAGCGGGCGGCTGGTGAGCTTGCTGAGCTCGCCTGCTCTGCCTGCGAGCTGCGACAAGGGAATATGTACCGCGTTGGGCACGTGTCCTCCCTCGTAGTCCTTGACTTCGCGCAAGTCGAGCAAAACCGCATTCTGGCGGTTGATGAGCTGCGTGGCACCCAACGCGCCGACCTCGCGCACCTTCGAAAGACGGCGTCCGATGAGCGGCCAGAGCAGCATGCCGCCCGAGGTAATCATGACCAGGATCAGCGGCCAATTGTTTTGAATGAATTGCATGAGGGTGGCGTGAAATCCAAACACCGCGCGAGGGCGAAGGTAAAATGATAGCGTATCGCACGTCTTAAGTACTTTCGAACGCCGCCCGATTCCTCCGGCTCATCCGATGCCTTCCGTGTCCGACAATCACTCCGTGATCCCGGTTCTGCTGCTGATCCTCGACGGAGTCGGCTGTCGCGACGCGGCACCCGACAACCCGGTGAGCCTTGCCAGGAAGCCGAATTGGGATCGGCTGTGGCGTGAGTTCGCGCATACGACCATCGATGCCTCCGAGCGCTCGGTGGGACTGCCCCGCGGCCAGATGGGCAACTCCGAAGTGGGACATCTCAATATCGGCGCGGGCCGGGTGATCTACCAGGATTTCACGCGCATCGATCGCGCCATCGAGACCGGCGAGTTTGCGACCAACCCGGTGCTCGTCGAGGCGGTCGCAACCGCGCGCCGCAACCATGCAACCCTCCATGTGCTGGGCCTGGTCTCGCCCGGCGGCGTGCACAGCCACGAGCGGCAGATCGCGGCGATGGTGCAAATGGCCGCCAAGGGTGGAGCGCCGCGCGTCCGCGTGCACGCTTTTCTCGACGGGCGCGACACCCCGCCCAGGAGCGCGGCGGCGTCGCTTGCGATGATGGCCGAGGTTTGCGCCGCGAATCCGGCCTGCGCCATCGCCGACATCGTCGGCCGATACTACGCCATGGATCGCGACCATCGCTGGGAGCGAGTACAGGCAGCGTACGAGCTGATCGTCGACGGCGTCGCCGATTACTCCGCTCGTGACGCTCAAACGGCGCTCGCCGCGGCCTATGCCCGGGGCGAAAACGACGAGTTCGTCAAACCGACGCTGATCGGAGCGCCTGCACCGATGCAGGACGGCGACGTCGTGGTGTTCATGAATTTTCGCGCCGATCGCGCGCGCCAGATGACCAGTGCATTGACCGACCCCGACTTCTCCGGCTTTTCACGCAAGCGAGTGCCCAAGCTCGGCGCCTTCGTGTGCCTGACGAGCTACGGCGACGCATTCGCGCACTTGCCGGCAGCCTTCACCCCGCAGTCGATCACCCACGGCTTCGGCGAGATGGTCGCGGCACGCGGCTTGAGACAACTGCGCATCGCCGAGACCGAAAAATACGCGCACGTCACGTATTTCTTCAATGGAGGCGTCGAGGCGGTCTATCCCGGTGAAGATCGCATCCTGGTGCCCTCGCCGAAGGTCGCAACGTACGATCTGAAGCCCGAGATGAGCGCGGTCGAGGTGACCGACAAGCTGGTCGCGGCGATCGCAAGCGACAAGTACCACGCCATCGTCTGCAATTACGCCAACGGCGACATGGTCGGTCATACCGGCAATATCGACGCGGCGACGCGAGCGCTCGAGGTCCTCGACGAGTGCATCGGTCGCGTCGTTTCCGCGCAGCGCTCGCGCGGCGGAGAAGCGCTGATCACGGCCGATCATGGCAACGTGGAGATGATGCACGATCCGGTGACCGGCCAGGCACATACGGCGCACACGCTGAACCTGGTGCCGTGCCTCTACGTCGGGCGACCCGCGCAAATGGAAGCCGGCGGCGCGCTGCAGGACATCGCGCCGACCCTGCTGGCGATGATGGGCTTGCCGCAACCTCAGGAAATGACCGGGCGATCGCTGATTCGATTCGTGCCCTAGGATGGCCGCACGGTTCGGTCCTTCCCGCGTTCGGGAGAGGAACTTGTGCCCCCTTCCCGCACTCCACGAACATGTGGCGGGCGCAAGCGGCGAGCGTTCGGGCCACAAGGGCGCCGCCGGTCGGCTTGCGGGTGCCGGCGGCCAGCCATCGGCCGACAGCTCTTGTCAGACCCTGGTCGCCGATGCTCAGATGACGCTTTGGGGAGCCAAGCGACGCCTGGCGGCCTCTCCCAGCTCGTAACAATTCATCACAATTCAGCGCCGGTCCTGCCGTTTTCCGGGAATGAAGGCGGGCCAGTCGGCGTATACTTTGAATGCCGGGGGCTAAGCTGCGCCAAGTCGCGGAATCTGGCGTAAAGGTCCCGCTCACAGGCATGTGTCTTGCAACGTTCGAAGTTGGGTCGGCGGCAACGAACCAGTGAAATGAGGGTAAAGATGAACGACGGTTGGAAGAAAGCGGGATGGATCGGCCTGGGTGCGATTCTCGGGCTGTTGCTGAGCCTCAATTTCTCGGCCCTGGCGGAGCGTGACGCCCGCTTGCCGATCCCCTACGAAGACCTGCAGCTCTTCTCCGCCGTCTTCGGACGCATCAAGAGCGACTACGTCGAGCCGGTGTCCGACGACAAGCTGATTCGCGAAGCCATCAACGGCATGGTGCACGGCCTCGACCCGCATTCCGACTTTCTCGATGCCGAAGCGTTCAAGGAACTGCAGATCTCGACCCAGGGCAAGTTCGGAGGCCTCGGCATCGAAGTCGGCGTCGAAGACGGCATCATCAAAGTCATTTCTCCGATCGAAGACACGCCGGCGTTCCGCGCGGGCGTCAAGGCGGGCGACCTCATCATCAAGATCGACGACACCGTGACCCGCGGCCTGCCGCTGAACAAGGCGGTTGAGAAAATGCGCGGCAAGCCCGGCACGCAAATCGTGCTGACGATTGCGCGCAAGGATGTCGACTCGCCACTGACCTTTAACCTGACGCGCGAGATCATCAGCTTCCGCAGCGTGCGGTCCAAGCTGGTCGAGCCCGGCTTCGGCTATCTGCGCGTGGTTCAGTTCCAGGAACATACCGGCGAAGACGTGGCGAAAGCGCTCCGCGAGCTCTACAAGCAGGGCGAGCTTACCGGTTTGGTGCTCGATCTGCGCAGCGATCCGGGAGGCCTGCTCAATGTTTCCGTGGGGGTGGCCGCGGCTTTCCTGCCGCAGGACGCGCTGGTGGTATACACCGATGGCCGCACACCCGACGCGCGGATGCGCCTCTCGGCGACCAAGGGCGACTACATGCGTGGACGCGGCGATGACTATCTGAAGGACCTTCCGCCGGCAGTCAAGCGCGTCCCGATGGTCGTGCTGGTCGATGGCGGCACCGCCTCCGCATCGGAAATCGTCGCTGGCGCGCTGCAGGATCACAAGCGCGCCGTCGTCATGGGAGGGCAGACATTCGGCAAGGGTTCGGTGCAGACCATCCTGCCCCTCGGCCCCAACACCGGCTTGAAGCTCACGACCGCACGCTATTACACGCCGAGCGGCCGCTCGATTCAGGCCAAGGGCATCGAACCCGATGTCGCGGTCGACGATGGCCGCGATACGCCCAACCGGCTGCGCGAAGCCAACCTCGAGCATCACCTGACCATCCCCGTTGGCGGAGCGAAAGGCGACGCGGCGCTCGACACCAAGGTGGTCGTTCCCTTGCCGACGCCGGCTATCAAGGGCGAGGAAAAAGGCAAAGCGCCGGCCAAGTCGAACATCGAGACACCGACGCCGACACCGCCCAGGGTCGAGTTCGGCTCCGCCGATGACTTCCAGTTGCAACAGGCTTTGCATCAGCTCAAAGGACAGCCGGTGATCGCTTCGACCAAAGCTGTCGCGGCTCAGGTCAAGCCCTAGTCAAGCGCTGTCGCTCGAATGGCCACAAACGCCCGGCTTGTCCGGGCGTTTTTGTCTCAAGCGCAAGGAATGGAGATGGACGACGCCCAACTGCTGCGCTACAGCCGTCACATTCTGCTGCCTGAGCTCGGTGTGGACGCGCAACAACGCTTCTCGCTTGCTCACGCGCTCATCATCGGCGTCGGCGGCCTTGGCAACCCGGTCGCGCAATTTCTGGCGGCAGCCGGTGTAGGTACGCTGACGCTGGTCGATGCGGACAGCGTGGATCTGACCAATCTGCAGCGCCAGATCCTGTTTGACACCCACGTCGTCGGCGTCGCCAAGGTCGACGCGGCCGCGCAGCGCCTTCGCGCCGTCAATCCCGAGGTCCGCATCGTGCGCGTCGCGGCACGCGTCGGCGACGCTGAGCTCAAGCCCTTGGTGGCGGCCGCCGACATCGTCGTCGACTGCTCCGACAACTTTGCCACGCGCCACGCCGTCAATCGCGCCTGCGTCAGCGCGCAAAAACCGCTCGTGTCCGGCGCCGCGATTCGCTTCGACGGCCAGGTCGCGGTATTCGATGCGCGAGACCGGAGCGGGCCCTGCTACCACTGCCTGTTCGGCGAAGGCGACGACTTCGAGGAGACTCGCTGCGCGACCATGGGCGTGTTTGCGCCGCTGGTCGGCATCATCGGCGCCACCCAGGCAGCCGAGACCTTGAAGCTGCTGGCGCCTGCCGGCGATTCGCTTGCGGGACGGCTCTTGATGCTCGACGCGCTGGCCATGGAATGGCGCGAGGTCCGCGTGCTGAAGGATCCCGAATGCGCAGTCTGCGCGCCGGGCGCCAATCGATGAGCGGTCGCACGTCGCGGCACCCTCGCCTGCGCTGGTTCGCCGCCATGTCGTTGGGGCTGGCTGCTTTCTGTTCGCTCGACACAAGCGCGGCGCTGGCTGCCACGCCTCAAATGCGCGCGTCCGACTGGAAATCGATCAAGCGGGTGATCAGTGCCCAGCGCGCCGCGTTCATCGCCGGCGAGGGCGACAAGGCGTTCGGCTACGCGACGCCCGCACTGCGCGCGCAATTTGGCGACGCGGATACGTTTATGGCCATGGTTCACTTGGGGTATACGGCGCTGCTCACCGCGCGCTACACCGAATTTCTGGAAGGCGCGGTCATCGACGGGCTCATCATCCAACCGCTGCGCCTGATCGATGCCGACAACAGCGTGCGTGTCGCGCTGTACACCATGGAAAAACAGAAAAACGGAGCCTGGCGAATCAGCGGCTGCCGGATCGGCCCGTCGACTGTGCAAGCTGCTCAGTGGCGGTCTTCGAACAGCGCGGATGCTCGCCCCTGGCTCTGACAAGAAGCTCCGGTAAAACGCGGGCCGGAGCTGGCGCGGACTCGGCTGACTTATTGGGCGTTCGCACCGCCACGCGACGAAAAGAGATACTTCCGCTGCGCATCCCAGCCTTCCTGCGGCATCCGCTTGAATCCGCTTTTCGCAAACAGCATCCAGCGCCCGACAACGAAAGCGAGCAGGACATTCGCCTCATGCACCGGATCGCCCGTCCATGCTCCGCCTGCCTGCGCGATCTTGAGCGACTGCCGCAGCGACGCTTCGATCCGATCGTAGAGCTGATTCATGCGCACCTGCAGACGCTCGTCTTCGTTGACAAGCGCATCGCCGATGAGCACTCGGGTCATGCCGGGATTTTTCTCCGCGAAGCCGAGCAGCACCGTCACCATCTGCGCCGCCTGCGCCGCGCCGTCGGTCGAGTCGCTTGCGATGCGGTTCACCAGCGAAAAGAGCGTCGATTCGATGAACTCGATCAGACCCTCGAACATCTGCGCCTTGCTTGCGAAGTGACGGTACAGCGCCGCTTCCGAGACATCGAGACGCGCGGCCAGCGCCGCGGTGGTGATCTTCTCGCCGCGGGGAGACTCCAGCATCGTTGCCAGCGTCTGCAGTATCTGCAACCGGCGTTCGCCTGGTTTGCTCGCCATCCCGTTCTCCCTTTTTGCAGTCGGCAGTTGGCAAACGCGGCAAACGCCGCACGCGCCCGCCGCGATCTGCGCTTCAGCCAGCCTTGATCATCGTACCGACGCCCTCGTTGGTCAGGACCTCGAGCAGCAGCGCGTGTTCGACCCGCCCATCGATGATATGCGAGCTCTTGACGCCGTTCTTGATGGCGTCGAGCGCCGACCCGATCTTGGGCAGCATCCCGCCATGGATGGTGCCGTCGGCGAACAGAGCTTCGATCTCGCTGGCGGTCAACCCGGTCAGCAGCGTGCCGTTCTTGTCGAGCACACCGACGGTATTGGTCATCAGCACCAGCTTCTCCGCGTTCAGCGTCTCGGCAAGCTTGCCCGCGACCAGGTCGGCGTTGATGTTGTAGGCCTCGCCTTCCTTGCCGACCCCGATGGGGGCGATCACCGGAATGAAGTCGCGCGAATCGAGCAAATTGATCAGCTCCGGGTCGATCTTCTCGATCTCGCCGACCAGTCCGATGTCGATGAATTCGCCGTGATTGCTCTCGCTTTTCAACAGCATCTTGCGCGCGTGGATGAACGCGCCGTCCTGGCCGGTAAGGCCGACCGCCCGGCCGCCATGCTGGTTGATCAGGCCGACGATTTCCTGATTGAGCTCGCCCAATACCATTTCGACGACGTTCATGACCTTTTCGTCGGTCACGCGCATACCCTGTCGGAACTCGCTTTGGATGCCCATCGTCTTCAACAGATCGCCGATTTGCGGACCGCCGCCGTGCACGATCACCGGATTCATGCCGACCAGCTTGAGCATCACCACATCGCGCGCGAAACCGGCCTTGAGGGCGGTCTCGGTCATGGCGTTGCCGCCGTACTTGATCACGATCGCCTTGTCGTGAAAGCGCTGGATGTACGGCAGCGCTTCGGCAAGAATCTGCGCTTTGAGGGCGGCCGATGCGGCCTCGATCGGCATGACGTAGACCTCGCTTAAGCAGGGGACGCGACGGGTTGCGGCGATTGTACCGGAACACCAGGAACAAAACACCCGCGCCGCTTTTTAGACGAGTAAGCCCTAACTGGCGACGCGCGCATCGCGTTGTATCGAACATCGCATTTTGTTATCTTGGCGAATGCTTAAGCAGCTGCCGGACCCCATCGATGCTGGCCTTGTCCGTCGCGCACTCGTCACCAAGCTGCGGCATCACGGCGACGTCTTGCTCACCTCTCCGGTGTTCACCGTGCTCAAAGGTGCGCTTCCGGCGGCGGAGATCGATGCGCTGGTCTATGCCGAGACCGTGCCGATGCTGGAGGACCACCCCGCGATTTCACGGATCCACGCCATCGATCGCGACGCCAAGCACAGGGGAATCATCAGTCATGCGCGAGCGGAGCGCGCCTTGCTCTCGACGCTTCGCGCACGCCGATACGACCTCGTGGTTCACCTTACCGAGCATCCGCGCGGCATTTGGCTCGCGCGTTTGCTCCGGCCGCGTTACAGCGTCGCGCGCGAGCTCGAGCGTGCGCATTGGCTATGGCGGAAAAGCTTCACCCATTACTACCGGTTGCCACGGTCGACGCCTCGTCACCTTGTCGAATGCAATCTCGACGCCTTGCGCCGCATCGGCATGCAGCCGACATCGGCCGAGAAGGCGCTGGTGCTGGTGCCCGGCGACGCCGCGACTCTGAGCGCGCGCGCATTGCTCGAGCGGCACGGCGTCCAGTCGAAGCGCTTCGTCCTGCTGCATCCAGGATCGCGCTGGCTGTTCAAGTGCTGGTCGGCGGAACGCTATGCGCAGTTCGCCGATCGGATTGCCGAAGGCGGGTGGCGCATTGTGATTACCGGCGCGCCCGATTCCCTCGAGCGAAGCCTGGTCGATGCGATCGTCGCCCAGACCGCGCCCTCCACCCGCGCCAGCCTGGTCGATTTGACGGGACAGCTGAGCCTCCGCGAGCTTGCGGCGGTCATCCGTGAAGCTCGGATATTCGTCGGCGTCGATTCGGCACCGATGCACATCGCGGCTGCCATGCAAACGCCGGTGATTGCGCTGTTTGGTCCCAGCGGAGAGCTCGAGTGGGGTCCCTGGGGCGTGCCGCATCGAATAATCGCCTCGACGGATCATCCTTGCCGGCCGTGCGGCATCGACGGCTGCGGCGGTGGCAAGATTTCCGAGTGCCTTACCACACTCCCCGTCGAACGCGTTTGCGCGGCGCTGGCGGAATTGATCGGCACCACCAGCGGCGCGGCAATGCGGAGCTGACGCTTGCGCCTCGCGATTATTCGCCAGCGCTACACGCCCCATGGCGGCGGCGAGCGTTTTGTCGAGGCCGCATTGGAAGCGCTGCTCGAGCGCGGCGTCGCCATTTCGCTCTATACGCGGCAGTGGCCCAACACCCGGCTCCAGCTTATCGAGCCGGTGCTGTGCAACCCGTTTTACATCGGCCGTCTGTGGCGCGACTGGAGCTTCGCTCGCGCGGTTTGCGGGGCCGTCGCAACGAAGGCGCCGGAGTTGGTGCAATCGTACGAGCGCCTGCTTTGCTGCGACGTCTACCGCGCCGGCGACGGTGTGCATCGAGTCTGGCTTGACGAGTGGCTGCGCGATGCGTCGGCATTCGAACGCTGGCGGGTCGAGTCGAATTTTTACCATCGATACATTCTCGACATCGAACGCCGTCTGTTCGCAAGTCCGTGGCTGCGCGCTGTCATCTGCAATTCAAAAATGGTTCGCGACGAGATTCACGAGCGCTTCGGCTTGAGCCTGGAGAAGCTGCCGGTGATCTATAACGCCGTCGACAGTGATGTTTTCTCGCCCGAGCTGAAACAACATCGCGCAGATGTGCGGCAAAAGCTCGGCGTGCCGGACACGGCAACGGTCTTCCTGCTCGTGGGTTCGGGATACGCACGCAAGGGCGTGGCGACCGCGATCCGGGCACTGACACGGTTGCCCGGCGATACCTATCTGTTTGTCGTCGGCCGGGATAAATCCACACGACCTTACAAGCGACTTGCACGGCATCTCGGCATCGCGCGCCGGGTGATGCTGCTGGGCGCGCAGGACGATCCAAGGCCTTTCTACGGTGCGGCCGACGCCTTCGTCCTGCCGACGCTGTACGACCCGTGCCCGAACGCGGCCCTCGAAGCGATGGCTTGCGGCCTGCCGGTTGTGACCAGCACCAAGTGCGGGGTGGCCGAACTAGTCACAGAAAACGATGCCGGGCTGGTGTGCGCGGCTCGCGACGTCGATGCGCTGGCCCGGCACATGATGACGCTGACCGATGCGGAGGCCCGTCGCTTGTTGGGAGCGCGTGCGCGGGAGGCGGTGCTTCCGCTGACTCCGGCGTCGATGACATTGCAGCTGGTCCTGTTGTATCGCGATCTGATCGCCGCGGCGGTCGCGGCCAGGGACGGGGAAGAGAAGCCCGCTGCGCTATAATCGCAGGCACTTCGCTTATTTCGCTCATTTCGCCTCATTTCGCCTCATTTCGCCTAACGCGCCGGCAGCGAGGACCAACTCGCGCGCATGCAGGCTCCTAATCGGTTTCCCCATCGGTTTCCCCACTAGTTTCCCTGTGGCACCCAGTCTGCTTCTTTACCGGCGCTTGCTGCGCTACGTCCGTCCCTATTGGTGGGCGTTCGCGCTTGCAATTGTCGGCATGGTCATCGTCGCGGCGGGCGACGTGGTCATGGCTTATATGGTGATGCCTATCATTCAGAGACTGCAGAACCCGGATCCGGCGATGACGGTGCAGCTGCCGCTCGCGGTTGTAACCGTTTTTCTTCTTCGCGGAATGGGTTCGTTCATGTCCGAATATGGAATGGCCTGGACCGGTCACCGCGTCGTCTTCGATCTTCGTCGGCAGATGATCGATCGGTTGCTTTCCCTTCCGACGCCGTACTACGACGCGCAGTCGTCGGGGGGGCTGATCTCGAAGTTCACGTTCGATGCCTACCAGCTCGCTGCCGCCACGTCGTCGGCAATCACGACCGCGATTCGCAGTGCGTTGACCATCGCCGGCAGCCTCGGCCTTCTTTTCTGGCTCAACTGGCAGCTCACGTTGATCTCGATCTTCATCATGCCGCCGGTCGCCGCCGTCATTCGCTACTTCAGCCGTCGTTTGCGTCGAGTCGCACACGACGTGCAGCGGCGTACCGGGTCGATCACCCACGTGCTTGAGGAAATCGTGGGCGCACAGCGGGTCGTGAAAATCTTCAGCGGCCAGGATTACGAGCGCACGCGGGCGGTCGCCGGAGCTAACAAGCTGCGGCAGTCGATGACCAAGCAGTCCTCGGCGGACGCCGCCAGCTCGCCGCTGCTGCAGTTCGTGGGCGCCTGCGTCGTCGGCTTCATCGTCTACATTGCGCTCAAGCAGAGCGAGTCTGGGGGCTTCGACGCGGCGCGGTTCACGGCCTACGTGATCGCACTGCTGACGCTCATCGACCGTCTGCGGTCGCTGTCGGGCGTGAACGCCAACATCCAGCGCGGGCTCGCCGCGGCGGAGAGCATTTTCGGATTGATCGACGAAAAGCCGGAAGCAGACCGCGGCTCCGTTGTCCTCGAGCAGGTGCGCGGCGAGCTCCGTTTCGACCGCGTTTCGCTGCGCTACGCCGGCTCGGACAAAGACGCGCTGCACGAGGTCAGCCTAGTGATTGCTCCCGGCCAGCGAGTCGCGCTGGTGGGGCCTTCGGGCGGCGGCAAGACGTCGCTGATCAACCTGATCCCGCGCTTCTACGAGCCGACATCCGGTCGAATCATCCTCGACGGCCGAGGCATCGACGAGCTGACGCTCTCCAACCTGCGCAGCCACATCGCATTGGTGAGCCAGGACGTGACGCTTTTCAACGACACCGTCGCCGCGAACATCGCTTACGGCGCGATGTCCGACGCGCCGCGCGATGCCGTCGAGCGCGCCGCGGTCGCCGCGCATGCGCTGGACTTCATTCAGGCCTTGCCGATGGGTTTCGACACCATCGTCGGCCAGAACGGCATCCGTTTGTCCGGCGGTCAGCGGCAGCGTATTGCCATCGCCCGTGCGATTCTGAAGAACGCGCCGATCCTCATCCTCGACGAAGCGACATCGGCGCTCGACTCCGAGTCGGAGCGACATGTGCAGGCGGCAATGGACGCGCTCATGCAGGGACGCACAACCATCGTCATTGCCCACCGCTTATCCACCATCGAGAGTGTGGACCGCATCGCGGTGCTCGATGCCGGACGCGTCGTCGAACAAGGCACACACGCGGATCTGATGGCGCGCGACGGCATTTACGCCAAGCTCCATCGCATCCAGTTTGCCGCGGGGACCGCCCTCGCATAGCGGCCGGGCGATGCGCATTCCGAAGCGCGAAGTGAGACTGGGCGTCATTCGGCAGCGTTATACGGCTTTCGGCGGTGCGGAACGCTTTCTCGAGCGGGCAATCGATGCGTTGCTCGAGCGCGACGTTGCGGTCCGCATTTACACGCGCGAGTGGCCGGCGGCCCGAGGCGGCCGCTTGGAGCCCGTCATTTGCAATCCCATTTACGTGGGTCGTCTGTGGCGCGACGCAAGCTTCGCGCGTGCCGTGCGGCAGGCGCTGTCGCGAGACAGGCCGGAGATCGTTCAATCGCACGATCGAATCGAGGGTTGTGACATATTTCGCGCAGGAGACGGCGTGCACCGGGCATGGCTCGAGGAGCGCACTCGCAAAGGCGGCAAGCTCGAGCGGATTTCGATCTCCGCGAATGCTTATCATCGTTTTGTGCTCGACGCCGAAGCTCGGCTATTTGAAAGCCCGAAGCTCAAGGCCGTGATTTGCATTTCGCAGATGGTCGCCGAGGACGTGCGTCGGTATTTCTCGATCGACCGCGGCAAGCTGCACGTCATTTACAATGCCGTCGATCCCGATGACTTCGGGCCTCAGGTGCGGGCGAACAGGCCCAAAACGCGGGCGCTCCTGGGGCTGGATGGATCCCACTTCGCATTCCTCCTGGTGGGCTCCGGCTATCATCGCAAAGGTGTTCCAACGGCAATCCGGGCACTTGCGCGTCTGCCAAATCAAGTGCGGTTAATCGTCGTCGGTCGCGAAAAATTCATGGCGCGTTATCGAATGCTCGCCAGCAAGGCAGGCGTCGGCGCGCGCGTGATCTTTGCCGGTCCGCAGCGTGATCCGCGACCATTCTACGGAGCTGCGGATGCATTCGTGTTGCCCACGCTGTACGACCCTCTTTCGAACGCGGTCCTTGAGGCGCTGGCGTGTGGGTTGCCTGTTGTGACAAGCACGCGTTGCGGCGCGGGCGAATTGGTAGAAAGGGCAAGTGCGGGTTGGCTTTGTGATTCCACCGACGACGCGACACTGGCCGAGCGCATGTCGCGGCTTCTCGATCCGACGGAATGCGAAAGGATGAGCTTCCGCGCGCGGTCGGCCGTTTCGCACCTAACTCCGCAGGCTATGGCCGCACAAATGCTGACGCTTTACGACAACGTGCTTTCGGTGAAGCAATGAAGGACGGACTCCGGTATGATTAGCTCGTATCTTCCTGGGCGACGCCGCGGAATCTGGCGCACGCGACGCAGATGTTGGCACTTCGGCAGCGCTGCCGAAAGCGCCGCGGCCGACGCCTGGTTTGCATGTCCTTGCATCGGCGGTGGAAATGTCTTCCCGCCGCCCGTTCCTGTCACGCTGCGAATTCCATCATGTGCGGCATCACCGGCTATGTAAGCACCGACCGACGGGCATGGGAATCCTTGCCGAGCATGACCGACGCTCTCGTGCATCGGGGCCCCGATGCCGGCGGTCATTATCGCGATGGGGCGGTCGGCCTCGGCTTTCGCCGACTCTCGGTTATCGATATCGAAGGCAGCAACCAGCCACTGATCTCCCCCGATCAAAACATCGCCGTCATTTTCAACGGCGAAATCTATAACTACCGCGCGCTACGGCGGGAGCTCGCGGACGCCGGCCATGTTTTCGCAACGAACGGCGATGGCGAGGTATTGGTTCATGGTTGGCGCCAATGGGGTCGCGAATTGCTTAAAAAGATCTCGGGCATGTTCGCGTTCGCGATATGGGATCGCGGGCGTGGCGAACTGTTCCTCGCGCGCGATCACCTCGGCGTGAAACCCTTGTATTACGCGTGGCACGCCGGATCGTTCGTGTTCGGTTCGGAAATCAAGGCGCTGCTGCGCTTTCCGGCAATGCCGCATGATATCGACCTCGACGCCGTGGCCCTTTATCTCGAGTGTCAGTACATTCCGGCGCCCTATAGCGTTTACGCTTCAATCCGCAAGCTTCCCGCCGGGCATTGGCTTTCCCTCAAAAGCGAGACCCTGACGAGCGGGGAGTTTTGGCATCCGTCATATGCACCCAAGCACGCATTTCAGGGAACGGACGCAGTCGACGCGCTTTCTAGCCAATTGTCCTCGTCTATCCAATCGATGCTCGTGGCCGATGTGCCGCTCGGAGTGTTCGTCAGCGGCGGTATCGATTCCGGCCTGATCGCGGCACTCGCGACGCAGATCTCCGGCCGCCCGCTCGATACATTCAATCTGGGTTTCAGGGGCAACGACGTAGGGAGTGAGCATGAGGAGGCCGCGCGCGTTTCGCGCCACATCGGAAGTAACCATCACTGTCTGATGCTGAGCCCTGAAGAAGTATTGCCGGCCCTCGATCAATGGGACGACGTTTTTGACGAGCCCTTCGGCGACCAGGCGGCGTTACCGACCATGCTGCTTGCGCAACACGCCAGAAAAAACGTGACGGTCGTTC
>DASZZK010000262.1:0-8239 GCA_035544975.1 Casimicrobiaceae bacterium
ATGGTGGCGAAGCTGACGCCGGAAGAAATGCGCTCGCTCGGATTCTTTTTCGCAAAGCAAAAAGCCAAGCCCTCGGCAGCGAAAGATCGGGAGCTGGTCGCCGCCGGACAAAAGATTTTCCGCGGCGGCAATGCGAGCAGCGGATTGCCTGCCTGTGCCTCGTGTCACTCCCCCGATGGAGCAGGCATTCCGAAGCGATATCCGCGCATGGGCGGCCAATATGCCGACTACACCTTGGCGCAACTGAAGGCGTTCAAGGCGGGGGAGCGTGGCGCGGACAAGGACGGCAAGGACGTCAACGGCAAAGTGATGGCTCAAATCGCTTCCAAAATGAGCGAGCGCGAAATGCAGGCGGTGGCGGAGTTCGCGTCGGGCCTGCACTGACGAAAGTGCATCGCGGCAGAGGGGCGGCCCGCAACGTCGCCTTTTTTTATTCCGTACTGGTTCCCGCTCATGGCCGCAAGCATCGCCTCGCTGTACGTCTATCCCGTCAAGAGTTGCCGCGGAATCGCGCTTGAGACCTCGCCGGTCGGCGAGCGCGGCCTGGCCTTCGACCGCGAATGGATGGTCGTCGATGGCGACGGTCGATTCGTCACCCAGCGTGAAGTGCCGCGCCTGGCTTTGGTCGAACCGTCGCTGACTGCCGCGGCGCTGGAGCTTGAAGCCCCGGGCAGCGGCCGATTGGCCGTGCCGCTTGAGTCTGGCGGGGCGACGCGGCCGGTGACGGTATGGCGCGACAGCTTTCCGGCCGTCGATCAAGGTGATGAGGCGGCGGCGTGGCTGTCGTCCACGCTGCAGCTACCGCTTCGTCTGGTGCGCTTCGACGTCGCGGTTCGACGCTATTGCAACGTGACCTATGCCGGCGATTCAGGAGCGCACACGTCATTCGCGGACGCGTATCCGCTGCTGATCCTGTCCGAGGCATCGCTCGCCGATCTCAATTCGCGCCTCGAGGAGCCGCTGCCGATGAATCGGTTCCGTCCCAACGTCGTCTTGTCCGGCATTGACGCCTACGATGAGGATCACATCGACGAGATTCGCGTCGGCGGCCTCGCGTTCAAGCTGGTCAAGCATTGCACACGCTGCCAGATTACGACGACGGACCAGAGCACCGCCGCCGTCGGCACGGAGCCGCTTGCCACGCTGGCGCGCTACCGGATGAATGCCGAGCTTGGAGGCGTGACGTTCGGCATGAATGCCATCGTCGCCGCCGGCGCCGGCCTCGCCATCCATCGCGGCGATAGGGCGAGCTGCGCTTTCAGGTTCTGACCCGCCGCCGGCCGCAAACCGAGTTCAGTTCACTTCGGTGCAGTTTAGCGCTGCTCAGCTATGCAGGCATGCAGCATTTCTTGCCATGACGGCAAAGCAAATCCAAAGGTGTCCGCGAACTTGCCGCTCGCGAGCACCGAGTTGCGCGGGCGGCGCGCGGCGGTCGGATATTCCGCGCTGGTGATCGGCACCACGCGCGACTGATCCGCGTCCGCAAAAATCGCGCGCGCAAAATCGAACCAGCTGGTGCTGCCGCCACCGCTCAAATGATAGAGCCCGGCTCGCTCGGCGAGGTCCGCGCCGCCGCGCCCCACGAGCAGCGCGGTCGCTTCCGCCAGCGACCGTGTCCAGTTGGGTGTGCCGATTTGATCGGCGACGACTCTCAGCTCTTCGCGCTCGACGGCAAGCTTTCGCATGGTGGTCAGGAAATTCCGGCCGCGAAGTCCGTAGACCCAGCTGGTGCGCAGCACGAGGCTTAGTGCCCCAGCAGCCGCGATCGCGCGCTCTCCGCCAAGCTTGCTGCGACCGTAGGCGTTGACGGGATTGGGGACGGCTAGCTCGTCGTACGGTGCCGCGGCTGCGCCGTCGAAAACGTAGTCGGTTGAATAGTGAATGAGCAGCGCGCCGGCTCGTCTGGCCTCCTCGGCGAGAATGCCGGGAGCCCGGGTATTGATCGCGTCGGCCAAGCCGGGCTCGCTTTCCGCGCGATCGACGGCGGTATAGGCGGCGGCGTTGACGATCAGCCGCGGTCGCGCGCCGCGCACCGCCGCGACCACCGCGTCGGCGTCGGCCAGATCGAGCGCGGCGCGGTCCAGGGCAACGACCTCGCCGTGCGCGGGCAGCACGCGTGCGAGCTCGAAACCGAGCTGTCCCGCCGACCCGATAAGCAGAATCGTCGGCCGTGTCACGGATACGTGTCGGCGATGGCGAACGGCGTTCCGACCGCGTCCTTGGCTGCCAGCGTCGGCGCTTGCTGCAGCGGCCACGCTATGCCGAGCGCGGAATCGTTCCAAAGCAGACTGCGCTCGCACTCCTGGTACCAAAAATCCGTAGTCTTGTAGAGGAACTCCGCCGTATCCGAAAGCACGAGAAAGCCGTGCGCGAACCCCGGCGGAATCCACAGCATCTGCTTGTCGTGCGCGGAAAGTGTCATCCCCATCGAGCGCCCGAACGTCGGCGAGCTTCGCCGCATGTCGACTGCAACGTCGTACACCTCGCCCGAGACGACCCTGACCAGCTTGCCCTGCGCGTGCTCGATCTGATAATGCAATCCGCGCAGTACGCCCCGTGCGGAGCGGGAGTGGTTATCCTGAACGAACTCGACATCGATCCCGGCCTGGGCAAACGCCCGGCGATTGTAGCTTTCGAAAAAATAGCCGCGCGCATCTCCGAAAACGCGAGGCTCGATCAGCAACACATCGGCGAGCGCCGTCGGCGTGAACTTCATGGACAGCGCACGGGTATCTAGCGCACCAGCGGCTCGCGCAACAAGCCGAGCAGGTAACGGCCGTACGCGTTTTTTGCCATGGCATTGCCGAGCCGTTCCAGACCGGCCGCGTCGATATAGCCGAGGCGGTAGGCAATTTCCTCCGGACACGCGATTTTCAGGCCCTGCCTGCGTTCTATGGTGGCGATGTACTGACCGGCCTCGAGCAGCGATTCATGCGTGCCGGTGTCGAGCCACGCCATGCCGCGTCCCATGACCTCGACTGCCAGTTCACCGTCGTCGAGGTAGATCTTGTTGACGTCGGTGATCTCGAGCTCGCCACGGGCGGAAGGTTTGAGCGACGCAGCGACGTCGAGCACCCGGTTGTCGTAAAAATAAAGTCCTGTCACCGCGTAGCGCGATTTAGGTTGTGCCGGTTTTTCTTCCAGGCTGAGCACCCGGCCGGCCGAATCGAACTCCGCCACGCCGTACCGCTCGGGGTCCGCGACGGGATAGGCGAAGATCGTGGCCCCTTCATCGCGAGCCGTCGCGCGCTCGAGCATCGGCTGCATATCGTTGCCGTAGAAAATATTGTCGCCGAGCACCAGGGCGGGAGCGCCGCCGCCGACGAACGCGCGTCCGATCAGAAACGCCTGCGCGAGTCCGTCCGGCGACGGCTGGACGGCATAGCTCAAGTTCAGGCCCCAGCGCGCTCCGTCGCCGAGCAGTTGCGCGAATCGCGGCGTATCGTCCGGGGTCGAGATCAGCAGAATGTCGCGAATGCCCGCCAGCATCAGCGTCGACAGGGGATAGTAGATCATCGGCTTGTCGTAAACCGGCAGCAGTTGTTTCGAGATCACCTGTGTCACCGGGTAGAGCCGGGTCCCCGAGCCGCCGGCGAGGATGATGCCCTTGCGCATCATCTAAGCGACCTCGGCCGCGTAGTTGAGCGAAATCCAATGCTTGTACTCGCCGCTGGTGACCGCGGCCAGCCATGCGGCATTGTCGAGATACCACGCCACGGTGCGCGCGAGCCCTGATTCGAACGTCTCGCGTGGCTCCCATCCCAGCTCGCGGCGAATTTTGGACGCATCGATTGCGTAGCGGCGGTCGTGTCCTGCGCGGTCCTTGACGAAAGTGATCAGCGGTGCGGCATCGCATCCCGGCTTTTGCTCGCCGAGCACGCGGCAAAGCGTGCGCACCACGTCGACATTGGCGAGCTCTGCGTTGCCGCCCACGTTATAGGTCTGACCGGGGCGTCCGCGTTCCAATACCGTCCGTATCGCAGCGCAATGATCGCCAACGTAGAGCCAATCGCGCACGTTGCCACCGTCGCCATAGATCGGCAGCGGCTTGCCGGCGATTCCGTTGTGCAGCATCAGCGGGATCAATTTTTCCGGGAACTGCAGCGGGCCGTAATTGTTCGAGCAGTTGGTGGTCAGCGTCGGAAGACCGTAGGTGTGATGGTAGGCACGCACCAGATGATCCGCCGAGGCCTTCGACGCGGAGTAAGGACTGTTGGGTGCGTAGGAGCTCGTCTCCGCGAACGAGGGAGCGCCCGGCTCGAGCGAGCCGTAGACCTCGTCGGTCGAGATATGCACGAAGCGAAATTGCGCGCGCTCATCAGTTGCCAGCGCCGTCCAGTGAGCGCGCACCGCGTCGAGCAGAGTAAACGTGCCGACGATATTGGTGGCGATGAAATCAGCGGGCCCGTGAATCGAGCGATCGACGTGGCTCTCCGCTGCGAAGTTGACGACGGCGCGCGGCCGGTGTGCGCTGAGCAAATGCAGGACTAGATCACGGTCACCGATGTCGCCGCGCACGAATATATGGCGCGCATCACCTTTAAGCGACGCGAGATTGCCGAGATTGCCGGCGTAAGTCAGCTTGTCAAGATTGATGACCGGCTCGTCGTTGCTGTCGAGCCAGTCGAGAACGAAATTGGCGCCTATGAACCCGGCGCCTCCGGTCACCATAATCAATGTGATCTCCACGTGGCGCGAACGTTCGCGCGCATTTTTCTCAAGCGCGGCATTTTATCACGCGTGCTTATGCCGATTTGCCTTCGCCGTAGTACTCGCGATACCACTGCACGAAACTGGCGAGTCCGACACTCAACGGCGTCGCCGGCGCGAAACCGGTGGCGGCGGCGAGTCTCTCGATCGACGCGTACGTCATGGGCACGTCTCCCGGCTGCAGCGGCTCGTATTCCCTGATCGCGCGCACGTCGAGCAGGCGCTCCAGCTCACTGATGAACGTCTCGAGCTCGATCGCGGTGTGATTCCCGATGTTGTAGATCGCGCTTGGAGCGACGCTCGATGCCGCCGCCACCGGCGGCCGCGACAACACGCGCACGACACCCTCGACAATGTCGTCGATGTAGGTAAAGTCGCGCTGCATCTTGCCATAGTTGAAAACCTTGATCGGCCGACCCTCGAGCATGGCTCGCGTGAACAGCATCGGCGACATGTCCGGCCGCCCCCAGGGCCCGTAAACGGTGAAAAAGCGCAAGCCGGTCGCCGGCATGCCGTAAAGGTGGCTGTAACTGTGCGCCATCAGCTCGTTGGCTTTTTTTGTGGCGGCGTAGAGGCTTACCGGATGATCGACGTTCTGATCCTCGGAGAACGGAAGCGTGTGATTTGCTCCATAAACGCTCGAGCTCGATGCGTAGACCAGATGTTCGACGCTGCCGTGACGGCACCCCTCGAGAACGGCGCCGAAGGCATCGACGTTGTTGCGCAGGTACGCCGCGGGGTTGATCAGCGAATAGCGCACGCCCGGCTGCGCGGCCATGTGCGCGACGTGGGTGGGGCGCACGCTGCGAAAAAAAGCAGCGGTCGCCGGCTCATCGGCGAGATCGAGCGCCTCGCAGCGAACGCCGATCTTCTCCAGTCGGGCCGCGCGCGCGCGCTTGAGCGCGACGTCATAATACGGGTCGAAGTTGTCGACGGCGACCACCTCGGCGCCGTCCTCCCGCAAGCGATGTGCTAGATGCATACCGATGAAGCCGGCCGCACCGGTCACGAGAACCTTCATGACCGCCGCCCTCGCTCCGCCAGTTCGAGCGCGCGCAGCTTGGCGTACTTTGAAAAGCTGTTGAAGCAGCCAATCGAAATGTGAACGAGGCCCGCGACGCCGTCGAGAAAGCCGCCACGAAGAATATAGAAACGGATGAAGCGGACGATAGGCGACACGACGAGCCGGGCCGCGGAAAAACGCTCGCCCCGCGCAAACAGCGCCTCGGCCTGCAGCGTCGTATACCGGTTCTGCTTGGCGAGATAAGCCTCGAGCGACTCGCCCGAAGTGTGCATCAGGTCGCCGGAGAGACGCCCCAGCCTGCCGTCGAAGAGCACGTGCTCGTGCACGGCGTCCTCGCTCCATCGCGCGTGGCGGCGATCGAACAGCCGCAGGTTCCAGTCCGGATAGCCCTCGCCGTGTCCGAGCCATTTGCCGAGAAAACGGTTTCGCCGCGGCATTTCGTACGCGTCGAACTGCGCGTGCTGCAGTGCCGAATGAATAGCACGCGCCAACTCGGGTGAGACGCATTCGTCCGCGTCCAGGCAGAGCACCCAGTCATTCGCCGCCTGCGCGACGGCGAAGTTCTTCTGCGGCCCGAATCCCATCCACGCCTGTTCGATGACCAGAGCACCACAGTTGCGCGCAATTTCTGCGGTATCATCGCCACTGCCCGAGTCGACGACGATCATTTGCGACGCAAATCGAGCCGAGCCCAGACATTCGGCGAGGGTCTCGCCGGCGTCGCGTGTGATCACCACCAGGGTCAGGGCAAGCGGGGGAAGCGGGTCGGACATCGCGTCAAACGTGAAGGCGCCTCGGGCTTCGCTTTCCGCGCAGAGGTTCACCTCAGTCGTCACGATACGGCCGGAATGCGCTGCTTATTCTACGTTCAAACCTGGCCGTGATCCAGCCAAACGCAACCGCCGGGCGAGCCTCGTCCGGCTCCCGTATCGGCAGCGCCGCGCACGGCTTGCGATGAGCAGCGTGTTGATCGTCCGCCCATCGTCGCTCGGCGATATCGTGCACGCGTTGCCGGTGGTGCACGATATCAGGCAACATCGCCCCGGCATGAGCCTCGACTGGGTCGTGGAGGAGATGTTTGTCGAGCTGGTGGCGTTGAATCGCGAAGTCCGTACGGTCATCCCGGTGTCTTTGCGAAGGTGGCGCCATACGCTGCTGGCACGCGCGACGTGGCGTGAAATCGCCGCCTTTCGCGGCACCCTCAGGGCACAGCATTACGACGTCGTGCTGGATTTGCAGGAGCAGGTCAAGGGCGCGTTGATCGGCTGGCTCGCGCGGGGCGCGGTGCACGGACCTGACCGGGCGAGCATCCGCGAACCCGCCGCAACGCTCGCCTATCGACGCAAGCACCACATCCCGCCGCGCCAGCACCTGATCGATCGCTGCCGTGAACTCGCGGGCAAGGCTTTGGGATATGAGCCCGTCGGTCCCCCTCGCTTTGGACTATCGGTCGCACCGTCAGGTGAATCGCCACCGTCGCCGTTCTCTGTTTTCGTTCACTCCACCAGCCGCGACGACAAGCTTTGGCCGGAGGCGCATTGGCGATCGCTGATCGCGCATTTTGCGAAAGGAGGCATGGTCGTTCTGTTGCCGTCGGGAAATGCCGCCGAGGCCGCGCGCAGCGAACGGCTCGCGCACGGCATTGTCGGCGCTCGCGCTGTCGCACGGCAGACCTTGTCGGAGACGGCGTCGCTGCTCGCTCGCGCCGATCTCGTCTGTGGCGTGGACACGGGATTGGTGCATCTTGCCGCGGCGCTTGGCGTACCGACCATCGCCCTGTTCGTCGCCACCGATCCCGAACTGGCCGGCGTCGCCCGCGCCGGCGGGCACGCCCGCGACATTGGCGGAACAGGATCGGTGCCCTCGCCGGAACAGGTCATCGCCGCCGCCGCCGCAATCATGCGTCCCACTTCGGGCTGACCTGGAAGCTCAAGGTGGAAGCTGCGAGAGCACTCTACACGCTGGTCGGTTCCGCGGCTTTGCCGCTGCTTCCGCTTCGATTGTGGTGGCGAGGCCGGCGCGAGCCGCTGTATCGAATGGGAATCGGCGAACGCTTCGGGCGCTATCGTTCCGGTGCGTTTTCTGCGCCCGTACTCTGGGTGCATTCCGTTTCCGTCGGCGAGACGAGGGCCGCGCTGCCGCTGGTGCAGCGCATGAAGAGCACCTATCCCGAAGCGATGATACTGCTCACGCACATGACCGCATCCGGACGCGAAGCGGGACGCGAGCTGTTCGGCGAAGGTGTCGTCCAGGCATGGCTGCCTTACGACGTTCCGTTTGCCGTCAATCGCTTTTTGGCGCATTTTCGCCCCGCCGCCGGCTTCCTGGTGGAGACCGAGCTGTGGCCCAATCTGATCGGAGAGGCGCACCGACAGGACGTTCCGCTGTTCCTGGTCAATGCGCGGATGTCAGAACGCTCGGCAGAACGCTACGCCCGATTTCCGTCGCTGACCCGACCGATGCTACGGCGATTGCGCGGCGTGGCGGCGCAATCGCCCGCCGACG
>DASZZK010000263.1:0-2201 GCA_035544975.1 Casimicrobiaceae bacterium
GTGCGAAAGCGTCGTTGAACTGCCAGGACAAGATGTCATGATTCTCGAAGCCGGCGCCGGTCCCGCCAGTAAAGCCGACAAACGCTGTTGAGGTTCCGAGAACCGCGGCGAGGGTGACGGGAAACGCGACGCTCGGCGTGGCGGGTCGGCTGTTCGTTTGACTGACTCTGGCCTCGATGACGCTACCGTTGTAATCGACCCATGCGTACCAGACCTGGCCGTTGTTGAACCGGATGGGTATGACCGCCGTCACTACGGAATTTATGGAGCCGTTCAGATCGATGCCGATATGGTTGCCGTTGGGATCGCCCGAAGCGACGCCGTTATCGTAGGTGTCGAACTCCACGGCGATACTATTGGGAATCCCGAAGTAGCCCATACCACCGCCTGAGCCCCGACCGTTGCGGAATTGGGCTGCACCGTGAATGTGAGGCCGTCCGCGCCCGGGCCGTCCGAGTCGCCGGCCCCGCCGGCTGCCGTTATCTGGAACGAGAAAAACGTGCTGAACGACGCGCCTGCTCCGAGCGGAATAGGCGTCGCGGAGAAGGCGGAACCTCCCTGTCCCATGAGCGCGGGTGTAAGGCGCAGCACGCCGCCCGTGCACGCGGCGTTCCCGTTCACTTGCAGACCTGTGCAGTTGTTGAAATTCGGGAAATTGATAACCGTGGCGGCGTGCGGCTGCGCCGGAAAAACGATCGCTAGAGCAAGCATCCAACCTGATAGTGTTGCTGGTTTCATCCGCGCTCCCTTGTCAATGTCGTCGCTGTCTGGACTCGCGATGCGGCCCGTTGCCTTACCAGAATACACTGGAAACCGAGGCGGTGAAACTGCGGCGATCGCACGCAACGGTGCAATGTCTATCCGTCGCCGATCTTCGGAGCGCCTCCGAGGCGGCGCAGGTTCGGTCATGGCGCCTTCCGACCCGGATGCGCGATTACTCGATTTTGACGTCGGCGTCCTCGACCACTTTGCCAGCTTGATCTTTTCGCTTCGGATGAACTTCGCCGAATTAGATTGTTTTGTCTAGATGTGGGGGCTAGAGTGCAGCGCACACTTTTGACCGTGTCCGTTGAGGGTGTTTTATGCCGCAGCTTCCTAAATCCAACACCGGCAATATGCCGCCCATAACGCGACGAACTTTGCTCAAGGCAGGTATCGCCGGCGGTGTGGTGCTGGTGCTTGCGCGGTGGATGGTCACCTCATATTCGCCTCGCGAATCGCCGGAGGTAAGTGGATCGGCGCTCGATCCGTCGGCGCGAGCGATCATCGCGGCGCTGGTGCCGGTGCTGCTCGAAGGCGCGCTTCCAGACGCGGACCGCGAGGCGCGGGCCGAAATCGTCGCCGGCGTCGACCGGGCGGTGGCCGGACTTCCGCCCGGATCGCGCAAAGACCTGGCGCAGCTGTTCGCATTGCTCTCCTTTGCACCGACACGCTGCCTGGTTGCGGGCGTCTGGTCATCGTGGCCGCAAGCTTCACGCGAATCGGTTGCCTCATTTCTGGCGTCGTGGCGCGACAGCCGCTTCGCCCTGCTGCGTTCCGGATACGGCGCGCTGCATCAGCTCATCCTGGCCGCGTGGTACGGCAACACGCGCTCATGGCCGGCGATCGGTTATGGCGGGCCGCCATCGCTGGAGATTGGTTGATGACCGCGGCAGCATTGCGTCCGCCCGCATTGGCCGATCCTTTTCTTATCGGGCTCGCCAGCGGCTGGAAAGTCATCGACGCCTCGACCTTGACGGCGGACCTCATGCTCGACGCCGACGTCATCATCGTCGGCACGGGAGCGGGCGGAGGAACCGCGGCGGAAATTCTGAGCGACGCGGGCTTAAGCGTGGTTCTGGTCGAGGAAGGTCCTCTGGCGACATCGTCCGATTTCCATATGCGCGAGGCCGAAGCGTACTCGCAGCTGTACCAGGAATCGTCGGCTCGAAAGACCAAGGACAGGGCGATCAGTATTCTGCAGGGCCGCTGCGTCGGCGGCGGCACCACCGTCAACTGGACCTCGAGCTTCCGCACGCCGCCGTCGACGCTCGAGCACTGGGCGCGCGAATTCGGTATCCAGGGCTTGAGCGCCGCCGACCTCGCCCCCTGGTTCGCGCGCATGGAGCAACGTCTCGGCATCGCGCCCTGGCCGGTCGCTGCCAACGAAAACAACCAGGCATTGCGCCGTGGGGCGAGCGTGCTCGGCATTTCCAGCGGAG
>DASZZK010000264.1:0-2176 GCA_035544975.1 Casimicrobiaceae bacterium
CGCAATCGCGATTATTCCCTCTTGAATCGAGCTTCCATGAGCTGGACCTGCTGCGATCGGTAGCATTGAATTTCCCGCTCCCCAGATTGCCGCCAACAAATTTGCCGTCCACGCCGCAAAACAGCCATAGACCGCGAGGAAGAAACCGATGCGCGCCATTATTCGCGTAAGCCGAAGCCTCGGCCACAGCACACCAACGACCAGGAGAAAGATGCCTTGCATGATCCCAAGGAGGTGTGTCGATAGGCCGAGACGCGGCACTGCAAACGTCGGCACAGCGAGTCCCACCAGGAGCGCAAAAAGAAACAGGAGAATACCGAGCTGAAGCAAGCGGTGGCCTTGGCGTCGCGACCAGTCTGAAGTATCCATTGGTTTCCCCGCTTGGCTCACACGAGGCGTCTTGACGGTCTAACAGCCCGTGGTACAAGTCGCGATCGCTGACGAGTTGACAATGAGCGTCGGGAATGTGACTCGGCCGCGCATGGTCGCGATGAGTCGATGCAACGCCGAGATCGCAGCAAGGTGGCGTCGGGTGGTGCCCATGAGCACGAAGAGCGCGGCGATGACGGCCGCGAGGCGGCCCTGCAAGCCACGCGGTGTGCCGAGGCCGATCAGTTGACGCATCACGAGCCCAAGATTGAAGCCACTCGCATGAATCAGCAGGCGCTTCAGGATGTTCGTGTGGCCGCGCAGATGGGTACGGCGCATGCCGCCCGTCTCGTAGAGATGCGCGAAGGAGCGTTCGATCCGCTCGCCGCGCTGGCGCATCAGTCGGCGTCCGCGTGGTCCGCGAATCCGCCGGCGATTGCCATACACCGGCGCCTGAGCTTCGGGCACTTCCGACCAGTCGCGTCGACCCCGGTCGGGCTCCGCCACGTAGGACCGAATGCCGACCGCGTCGAGGTCCACCATCGTCTGATTGCTGTGATAGCCCTTGTCGCCGATGATCTCTTCCAGCGGCTGCGGCTCTTGCACATCGGTCTGCGCGTCTTCGACTTGGTCTGCCGCGGCAATCGCCGTTTCGACGATCGTCGTCGTGTCGCCTTCGTCAGCACCCTGCAGCGTGACCGCGACAATCGCGCCGGTGTCCAGGTCGACGGCATGCTCGGCTTTGTGCGCCAAATGAGTCCGGCCGTCTTTCATCTTCGCGACCTTCGCGTCGGGGTCCCACGGGTGGGTCCAGTCTGTGTTCGACGTCTTCTTCTTCTTCCGCTTGCGGTCCAGACGCGCCAAGTCGTCACGCGTCGGGGTGGCAATGCCCGACGCCTTCGCCAGCCCCGTCAAAAACGCCTGATAGCTCTCCCCGGTGTCGCGCCGCACGATGCTCCGCATGGCCGCGTTCGCCTCCAGCGTCGTCGCGTCGATCGCCACCGTCTTCCCGATGAGCAACCCCGCCTCCACGAGCCGTTGCTGCACCCACGTGAAGACCGTCCGATGCGTCTCCAAGTCAATCAGGCGCCGTGTCCGAGAAATCGTCGAGTGATCGGGCGAAACGTTGTGCACGGCCAGGCCCAGAAAACTGCGGACCGCCAACGAGTCCGTCGCACGCCACGCGATGCCGCGTTCCGAGTCGATCCCCTCGAAGTAGCCGAGCAGCAGCAACCGGAAGTAGCGACCGGGCGTCAGGCTCGGCCGTCCCATGACCGACGCGTAGAAGCGCCGGCATTTCTTCTCGACGAACCGATCGAACTCGTTGGCGTCCAGCAACCCATTCAGTCGGGCGTAGAACGGATGGCCCGGCGACTTCGGCAAGTCCGCGGTGACGACCCACAAGGGCGATTGCTCGCCGTCTCGAATGCCCATGGCCATGCGCGGCACTGTAGTACAACGGCTCGGTTCTGGCGAATGATCGAATCAACAAGGGTCGCGACGGGCTGCTCGCAGCCCGTGCAGACTTTCACCACGGGCTGCTAAGGCGATCGCCACCTGAATGAAGGCGACGCTGTTTGACTCGACGAGTTCGCGATGTGGCTGCGGCTCGGCGATGTGTACTGGAGCCCCGAAGGGATCGAAAGCCTCAAAGCCGGAGCGGTCGCGGCCGGCGTGCTCGGCCTGTATGCCTTCGGCCAGCCGTTCTGGCATGCCGTCGCGAAGGATCTGTTTCGTGGCCGGCCAATTCGTTCCAGCAGCGGTTCTCGCATTTCCTAACGACACCGATTCCAACAGCCCTGCATTT
>DASZZK010000265.1:0-5903 GCA_035544975.1 Casimicrobiaceae bacterium
GCGAGAACATTCTGGGCAGCAACTTCAGCTTTCACCTGTACAACCATCACGGCTACGGCGCGTACATCTGCGGCGAGGAAACTGCGCTGCTGGAATCGCTCGAAGGCAAGAAGGGCATGCCGCGGTTCAAGCCGCCCTTTCCGGCGAGCGTGGGTCTCTACGGCAAGCCGACGACGATCAACAACACCGAGACCTTTGCCGCGGTTCCGTGGATCATTCGCCATGGCGCGGAGGCGTTTCTGAATCTGGGCAGGCCGAACAACGGTGGCACCAAGATTTTTTCGGTCTCGGGCGACGTCGAGCGGCCCGGCAACTATGAAGTCAAGCTCGGGCTTCCGTTTGCCACGCTCCTCGAGATGGCCGGTGGCATGCGCGGCGGGCGCAAACTCAAGGCGTGCATTCCCGGGGGCTCGTCGATGCCGGTGCTGCCCGCCGGCGTGATGATGGCGACCGACATGGATTACGATTCGATCGCCAAGGCCGGGTCGATGCTGGGGTCGGGCGCGGTGATCGTCATGGACGAGACGCGCTGCATGGTGCGCTCGCTCTTGCGCCTGTCGTACTTCTATTTCGAGGAATCCTGCGGACAGTGCACGCCATGCAGGGAGGGGACGGGATGGCTGTGGCGCGTGGTCAATCGCATCGAGCACGGGCAGGGCAGGAACGAAGACCTCGATCTACTGGTTAACGTGTCCGACAATATCGCCGGACGCACGATATGCGCGCTGGGCGACGCCGCCGCGCTGCCGGTCAAGAGCTTCATCAAGCATTTCCGCGACGAGTTCCAGCATCACATCGATCACAAGCAGTGCTTGGTCCCGGCCTATGTCTGAGACCAAAATGCTGAATCTGGAAGTCGACGGCAAGCCGGTCACGGTGGCCAACGGCAGCACGGTGATGGACGCCGCGCACAAGCTCGACATCTACGTGCCGCATTTCTGCTGGCACAAGAAGCTCACCATCGCCGCCAATTGCCGGATGTGCCTTGTGCAGGTCGAGAAAGCGCCCAAGCCCCAGCCCGCGTGTGCCACTCCCGCGACGGAGGGCATGAAAGTCTGGACCCATTCCGACCCGGCGGTCATCGCGCAAAAAGGGGTGATGGAATTCCTGCTCATCAACCATCCTCTGGATTGCCCGATCTGCGATCAGGGTGGCGAATGCCAGCTGCAGGATCTCGCGGTGGGCTACGGCGCGTCGAGCTCGCGCTACACCGAGGCGAAGCGGGTGGTGTTCAACAAGAACCTCGGTCCATTGATCGCCACCGACATGACCCGCTGCATCCACTGCACGCGCTGCGTGCGCTTCGGTCAGGAAATCGCCGGCATCATGGAGCTCGGTCTCGCCCATCGCGGCGAGCACGTCGAGATCCTGACCTTCGTCGGCAACACCGTCGACTCGGAACTGTCCGGGAACATGATCGATCTGTGCCCCGTCGGCGCGCTGACATCGAAGCCCTTCCGCTATCTGGCGCGGACCTGGGAGCTCGCCCGCCGCCGGTCGATCGCGCCGCACGACGGCCTCGGCAGCAACCTGGTCGTGCAGGTCAAGAACGATCGCGTCATGCGCGTGGTCCCGCAGGAAAACGAGGCGATCAACGACTGCTGGCTTTCCGATCGCGACCGGTTTTCGTATGAAGGCCTGAACGCCGACAGCCGCCTGTCGACGCCGATGGTGAAGCGCGACGGCTCGTGGCGCGAGACCGACTGGCAGACCGCGCTCGAATATGCAGTGAGCGGACTCAAGCGCGTGCGGGAGCAGCATGGCGGCTCGGCGATCGGGACGCTTGCGTCGCCGCATTCGACGCTCGAGGAGCTGTATCTCGCGCAGAAGCTGACGCGGGCCTTGAGCAGCGACAACATCGACTTCCGTCTCCGGCAATCCGATTTCACCGCCGATCCGGGCTCCACGGTTGAAAAAGGCCCCGTACCCTGGCTCGGCATGTCGATCGCCGACTTCTCCGCGCTCGATCGCGTGCTGGTCGTCGGCAGCTTCCTGCGCAAGGATCACCCGCTGCTCGCGCAGCGGCTGCGTCAGTCGGTGAAGCATGGAACGCAGGTATCGATCCTGCATTCCGCGGCCGACGAGTTGTTGATTACGCTGGCGCACGAGTCCGCCGTCGCGCCTTCGCGTCTTGCGCGAGCGCTGGCCGAGATCGTCGTTGCCGCCGCGGCTGCCGCGGGAACGGCGGTGCCCCCTGCGCTCAACGGAATCGACGCTTCCGACACCGCGAAGGCAATGGCCGCAAGCTTGGCAGGCGGAGCTCGCAAAGGCGTTTTCCTCGGCAACTTCGCGCAGCAGCACCCGCAGGCGGCACAGCTGCACGCGCTGGCGCAGGCGCTCGCCGAGCTTACCGGCGCGCGTCTCGGTTTCCTGACCGAGGCAGCGAACACGGTCGGCGGCTACCTCGCCGGCGCGTTACCGAACGCAGGCGGTCTGAATGCGGCGGCGATGCTGGGCGCGGGAGATGGCGTCTCTCCGAAGGCATTCCTGCTCCTGCACGCCGAGCCGGAGCTCGATACCGCCGATCCCGCACGCGCTCGCGCGGCGCTCGCCGTGGCTGAGTTTGTCGTTGCGCTGTCGCCCTTCAAGCACGGCGCGGTCGATTACGCCGACGTGCTGCTGCCCATCGCGCCTTTCACCGAAACACCAGGCACTTTCGTCAATTGCGAGGGCCGCGCGCAAGCGTTCAACGCCGTGGTGCCAACGCTCGCCGACGCGCGCCCCGCATGGAAAGTCTTGCGGGTATTGGGATCGATGCTGGGTCTCGCCGACTTCGGCTACGACAGCATCGAAGCCGTGCGCCGCGAGCTGCCATCGCAGGACGAGATCGATTTCAGGCTGTCCAACGTGACCCAGGTCGCGATCGACGCGCGCGTTGCTGCCACGAACGAAGGCAATGTGTCCGGTTCGGGGACAGAGCGCGTCGCCGACGTTCCCATTTATTTCGCCGATCCGCTTGTCCGCCGCGCGCCGTCGCTGCAGAAGACACGCGACGCTCATGCGCCGCTCGCGCGCGTCAACGCGGCGACCCTGGCCGCGCTCAAGCTCACCGACGGCGGGGCCGCGCGCGTACGTCAAGCGGGCGGTGAGGCGATGATGAAAATCGCAGTTGATGCAAGTGTGCCCGACGGATGCGTGCGCGTCGCGGCGGCGCACGCGACCACCAGCATGCTCGGGCCGATGTTCGGTCCGATCGGTGTGGAGCCCGTGTGATGGATGAGCTGCTCTTGCCGGTGCAGAACTGGCTCGGTGCCGCATGGCCCACGGTCTGGACACTAGCGAAGATCGTCGCCATCACCGTTCCGCTGATCTTGTCCGTCGCCTATCTGACGCTCGCCGAGCGCAAGATCATCGGCTGGATGCAGGTTCGCATCGGCCCCAATCGCGTCGGCCCGCTGGGTCTGTTGCAGCCGTTCGCCGACGTATTCAAGCTCATCTTCAAGGAAATCATCGTTCCCACCGGCGCCAGCCGGACGCTTTTCTTCGTCGCGCCGGTGCTGTCGATCGGTCCGGCGCTCGCGGCATGGGCGGTGATACCGTTCGACGACGGCCTGGTTCTCGCCAATGTCAACGCCGGGTTGCTCTACATCCTCGCCATGACCTCGGTCGGCGTCTACGGCGTGATTCTCGCCGGGTGGGCGTCGAACTCCAAGTACGCGTTCCTCGGTTGCCTGCGCTCGGCAGCGCAGATCGTTTCCTACGAAATCGCGATGGGTTTCGCGCTGGTCGGCGTGCTCATGGCGGCATCGAGCCTGAATATCAGCGACATCGTCCGCCACCAGGCGGGCGGCTTGTCGCATTGGTACATCTGGCCCCTGTTTCCGCTGTTCGTCGTCTATCTCGTGTCCGGCATCGCCGAGACCAACAGACATCCGTTCGACGTCGCGGAGGGCGAATCCGAGATCGTCGCCGGGTTCCACGTCGAATACTCCGGTGTGGCGTTCGCGGTGTTTTTCCTTGCCGAGTACATGAACATGATCCTGATCTCCGCGCTGGCCTCGATCATGTTCCTGGGTGGGTGGCTCTCGCCCTGGCCGACCATCCCCGACGGACTGCCCTGGCTACTGCTCAAGATGTGCGGCGTCCTGTTCATCTTTCTCTGGATACGGGCGACGTTTCCACGCTACCGCTACGACCAGATCATGCGCCTCGGCTGGAAGGTGTTCATTCCCATAACGCTGGTGTGGATCGTGTTTCTGGGCGCGATGATGCAGACGCGCTGGGCATATTTGTTTCACTGAGCTCTTCCACTGAGGAAACGGCCATGTTTCAAAGAGTGCGCGACTTCTTCAATACCTACCTTCTGGTCGAGCTCTGGAAGGGGCTTCGAGTGACCGGAGGTAACATGTTCGCGCGCAAGGTAACCGTGCATTTTCCCGAGGAGAAGACGCCGCAGAGCGGGCGCTTTCGCGGCTTGCACGCGCTGCGCCGCTATCCCAACGGCGAGGAGCGCTGCATCGCGTGCAAGCTGTGCGAAGCGGTCTGTCCGGCGCTGGCGATCACCATTGAGTCGGAACAGCGCGACGACGGCACGCGGCGCACCACGCGCTACGACATCGATCTCACCAAGTGCATCTTCTGCGGCTTTTGCGAGGAGAGCTGCCCGGTCGACTCCATCGTCGAGACGCGCATCCTGGAATACCACGGCGAGAAGCGCGGCGACCTGATCTACACCAAGGAGATGCTGCTCGCGGTCGGCGACCGCTACGAAGCACAGATTGCCGCCGATCGGGCCGATGACGCGCGCTATCGATGAACGCCCAGACCGTCACGTTCTATGCCTTCGCCGCGATCCTGGTGTTCGCCGCGCTGCGCGTGATCACCAGCCGCAATCCGGTCCATTCGGCGCTGTGGCTGGTGCTGTCTTTTTTCAGCTCCGCCGGCGTTTGGATGCTGCTTCAGGCGGAATTCCTGGCCATTGCGCTGGTGCTGGTCTACGTCGGTGCGGTAATGGTGCTGTTTCTGTTCGTGGTGATGATGCTGGACGTGAATTTCGAGAAGATGCGCGAGGGATTTCGAGGTTACATTCCGGTCGGCGCGACCGTTGGCGTTCTGATTCTGGTCGAGATGGCGCTGGTTCTGATCGGCGGCTACCTGGCCCCTGGGTCGACGCCGAGCCCCGGGCAGACGGGGCCCGGCTACAGCAATACCGGCGCCCTGGGTCGCCAGCTCTACACCGATTACGCCTTCCCGTTCGAGATCGCAGCGGTGATTCTTCTGGTGGCAATCATCGCCGCCATCGCACTCACGCATCGCACGCGGCGGGAGACGAAATATCAGAATCCGAACGAACAGGTCAAAGTCCGGCGCGCCGACCGGCTCCGGATGATCGACATGCCGGTCGAGAAAAAGGAATCGTGAGCGGGCAGCTGCTTCGATCGACGTAGCACGGTCCGGCGCGCCGCCGCCGGACATCTGTGGGGGGTTCGACTTGTCGCTGCTTTCGCAACCGACGCTGTCGCATTATCTGGTCCTGGGGGCGATTCTGTTTGCCATCAGCGTCATCGGCATTTTTTTGAACCGCCGCAACGTCATCATCATGTTGATGGCGATCGAGCTGATGCTGCTCGCCGTGAATCTCAACTTCATAGCCTTTTCGTACTATCTCGACGATACCGCCGGGCAGATTTTCGTCTTTTTCATTCTCACCGTCGCCGCCGCCGAGTCGGCGATCGGGCTCGCGATTCTGGTGCTTCTCTTCCGGAGCGTGGGCTCGATCGACGTCGAGGACCTGAGGACCCTGCGTGGCTGACGTGCTCAAGACCACCGCGGAACTTGTTGCCGGGCGAACCTTGTGAGCATGCAACAGCTCTATCTCCTCATTGCGCTTGCTCCGGTGATCGGCGCAATCATCGTCGGGCTCGGCGGATCGAAGCTCGGCCGCGCCGCATCGCACTCGATCT
>DASZZK010000266.1:0-2896 GCA_035544975.1 Casimicrobiaceae bacterium
CGATTTCGGCGTAGTCGCCGGAGTGGTAAGCGCGCGGCAGCTTATTCGGCTCGCCGCTGCAGCCGCGAAAGTGCGGCACCACTCCCCGCCAGCCGATCATTTGCAAGTGGCGCATCAGAGCGCGCGCGTAATGTGACGACGAGTTTCCCTCGAGCCCGTGAAAGAGAACAACCAGGGCCGGCGCGCTTGCCTGCGCAGCCGGCGCATCGAGCCAGTCGAGATCGATGAAATCGCCGTCGAAAGTTTCCAGGCGTTGGCGGCGCAACGGCGGTCCCCGTCGCTTGAACAGCGCCGGATAGATCGTTTGCGCGTGCGCTCCCGCGAGCCACGACGGTGGCTGATAACCCATGCTCAAGATTTCAACGCGCGCTCGAGACGCCCGACGATGGTTCGCAAGATCTTGATCCGCGCGTAGTTCTTGTCCTCGGCTTCGACCAGCGTCCACGGCGCGATTTCGGTGCTGGTACGATCGACCATGTCGCAGACCGCGACTTCGTACTGATTCCATTTCTTGCGATTGCGCCAGTCTTCGGCGGTGATCTTGAAGCGTTTGAACGCCGTGAGCTGCCGCGCCCGGAAGCGTCGCAGCTGCTCCGCCTTGCTGATCTGCAGCCAGAATTTGACGACAATCGCATTGCCGGCGGTGAGCTGTTCCTCGAACTGGTTGATCTCGTTGTAGGAACGCATCCATTCATCGACGGTGCAATAGCCCTCCACCCGCTCGACCAGCACGCGTCCGTACCAGGAGCGATCGAAAATCGTGATCCCGCCGTGCGGCGGGACGTTGCGCCAGAAGCGCCAGAGATACGGCTGCGCGCGCTCTTCCTCGGTCGGCGCCGCGACGGGCACCGTGACGTATTGGCGCGCATCGAGCGCACCGGTGACGCGGCGAATCGCGCCCCCCTTGCCGGCAGCGTCCGATCCCTCGAAGGCGAGGATCAGCGAATGACGGGCGAAGCGCTTGTGCCGGGACAACTTGGCCAGCTTGCCCTGGTACTTCTCCAAGTCGAGCTTGTAGTCTTCGTGGGAGAGCTTCTTCGACAAGTCGAGGTCGCGAATCAGCTTGACGTTGTCGAGCACCGAAGGTGGCGTCGGCGCCACGGGATGCTTGAGCGGCGCCTTCCCGGTCGCGGACTTGGCCTTGACGACCGGTTGCATGGCGTCGAGAAGGATCTTGCCGACGGTGAGATTGCGATAACGCTCGTCGGCGCCTTCGACCACATACCACGGCGCCTCGCCGGTCGAGGTCTCGCGCAACAAATGCTCCCACAGGGCGTGCGACTTGTTGTACAGGCGATACGCTTCCCAGTCGGCGCGGGTCACGCGCCAGCGCGTGCGCGGGTCGTCCTCCAGCGCCTTCAATCTCTCCTTTTGCTCCGACTTGGAGAGATGGATCCAGAACTTGAGCAGCAGGGCACCTTCGTCGGTGAGCATCTGCTCCTGCTCGCGAATGGTCTGCACCTGCGAATGGAGGCGGTCGTCGTCGATCTTGCCTCGCATACGCGTGTGCATCGCCTCGCGCATTGCTTCGTTGTACCAGGCGTTGAGAAAGATTCCGAGCTTGCCCTTGGGCGGAAGCGCCCGCCAGTACCTCCACGCCGGAGGACGCTCCGCTTCCTCGGGTGTGCGCGGACCGAAGGCGACTACGCGGATATGACGCGGATCCATCCATTCGGTCAGCTTGTTCGCGGTTTCGCCGCGGCCACCCGCCTGAACGCCGGAGAGGATGACCAGAACCGGGCCGCGCGTGGTCTCGGAAAGGTCGAACTGCGCGTTCAACAACGCCTTGCGCAGTTGCGGCTCCTTGCGCGCATAGGTCTTCTTGGAGATCTTGTGACCGATTTCCGCCGACTCGAGCATGGGTCTCTTCCGCCTATCGTCAATGCCAGAACGGCTTGGCCTTGGCGAACTTGCGCCAGGCGCGATCGGCATCGGCAAGCGCGGGTGCCTCGGCGCCGGAGAGCCAGCCGCGCACGATGCCGGCACCGTGCACAAGGCGCTCGGTGCGAACATGCGGCTCGAGTTCGTCGACAAGCCGTTCGCCGGTTGCCAGGTCATTCAGGTGCCCAAGCGCCGCTTGAAGCTTGCCGAGCGCGGAGAGGTAATCCTTGGTGCGCGAGCCGGGAAAGAGCGGCGCGAACACCTCGGCGACGTAGCGAAGCTTCTTGGCGGCGATGCGAGCCTGGTGGCGCTCAGGCGGAGACGCCCGCTTTAGATGCCTGCCGTGATTGTCGAGCCGCCGAGCGCGAGCAGCCAGGGTGGCTTTCGCCAGATTCCGTGCCGGTTCGCGCATCGCCGGATCGGCGGTGGGCGACTCCAGCGCCGCGAGCAGCGCGCCCACGGCGAGCAGCAGACGCTGCAGCCGCGGCGATGCGCTGGCAGTGCAGGCTTCGACAAAATGCGCGTGAGCGAGGCGCGTGACACGACCGCGCAAGATGCCGACATCGTGTCGCGACTGCCGATGCTTGAGCCCGCGGCCGACCGTCGCGAGCGTTTCCGTGGCGAACACGTCCCAATCGCGCGCCGCGCCGAGTGCAGTGGAAAGCCATCGCAGCTCCTGGGCGACGGGCGTGATCGCGTCTGCGCCAGTCAAGCCGGCAACGAGGCGCAGCAACGAGCGCAGTCGCCGCACGCCCACGCGTGCCTGGTGCACGAATTCGCCATCGACACCCGCCGCGATGCATTGCGCATTGGCGCCGATCTGCGTCACGCAATCGCTGCCAAACCGGGCCAGCGCGTCGCCGACAGAAACGTCCGCTGGGAGCGCGAGCTTGCGCGCGTGCACGGGCTCCCGCGGCGCGGCGCGCGCCAACGCGTAGCCACGTTCAGCTTTGCTCGCCTGAGCCATCGCCACCGGCAGATCGGCGGCCAGGGACAGCGCGAGCTCGTGCAGCTG
>DASZZK010000267.1:0-2773 GCA_035544975.1 Casimicrobiaceae bacterium
CGATTGCGTATGATCGGAGCCGCGTAATCCGGGAATATGCCCGAGAGAGGCGGGAGATTTCCCGTCCTGTCGCGCATGGCGCCAGTGAATTCGCGGATCGCCTGCTGGCCTTTCGTCACCGAATACAAATTGCACAAAGGCGACCCCCGTCATCGCCACATGCCGCGCATGCGGGCGCCGACATCGACGCGCACGCCTTCGCTCGCCGACCGTATGGCCGATCCAGGCGCCGCAATCGGCCATGCCGTCCGCTCAAAAAGGCCGAGCAGTCCATCGGGAATGAAACGCGTTCGCGAAGCGTAGACATGCCGGTCGCCTTGCGCATTCTGGCCATGGGTGAAGAAACGCTGCGGGGTAATGAGGTGAAGATCGTCCTTGGCGCGCGTCATGGCGACATAGAGCAGACGCCGCTCCTCCTCGATCTCGGCGGACGTCCCAGTGCCAAGGTCGGAGGGAATGCAGCCATCGACGACGTTGAGCACGAAGACCGACTTCCATTCCTGACCCTTGGCGGAATGGATCGTCGAGAGGATCAGATAGTCCTCGTCGAGTAGCGGCACACCCGCCTGGTCACTCGTCGCATCCGGCGGATCGAGCGTAAGTTCCGTCAGGAACCTCTCCCGGGAGGGATAGCCACTCGCGATCTGCTCGAGCTGGATCAGATCGGCGTGACGGATGCCAGAATCTTCGTGGATGCGGTCGAGATGGGGTTCATACCAGAGGCGCGCCCGCTCCAGTTCCGCCGGCCATCCCGCTCGGCCCGCGTTCAGATCGGTAACTGTTTCGACGAAGGCGGTCCAGACAGCGCCGGCCCGTGGCGGCGATGGCGCGCCGGCAAGCGCGCCGATCGGATCGGCTGCATCCATCATGCAATCCAACACTCGCTGCGCCGAGGTGGGGCCGACCCCGGGCATCAGCTGCATCACCCGGAAGCCGGCGACGCGGTCGCGCGGATTCTCGACAAAGCGCAGCAGAGCCAGCATGTCCTTGATGTGGGCCGCATCCAGGAATTTGAGCCCGCCGAACTTCACAAAGGGAATGTTGCGGCGGGTAAGTTCCACTTCGAGCGGTCCGCCATGGTGCGAGGCGCGAAACAGGACCGCCTGCTGTTTCAGCATCGTGCCGCCTTCGCGGTTCTCCAGCACGCGCGCGACGATGTAGTCTGCCTGGCCGGTCTCGTCGCGAACGCCGACAAGCTGTGGCCGTTCGGCGGCGGTGCGGTCGGTCCAGAGGTTTTTGGTGAAGCGCTCGCTCGCGAGATCGATCACGCCGTTGGCGGCGGCGAGGATCGGCTGCGTCGAGCGATAATTCCGGTGAAGCGTGATGGTCTCGGCTGGCGGGCTGAACTGTCCTGGAAAGTCGAGGATGTTGCGCACCGTCGCGGCGCGAAACGAATAGATCGACTGCGCGTCGTCGCCGACCACGGTGAGGCCGCGCCCGCCGGGCTTCAACGCCAGAAGGATGGCGGCCTGAAGGCGGTTCGTGTCCTGATACTCGTCGACGAGCACATGGTCGAACTGGCCACCGATATCGTCAGCAAGGGCCCGGTCGCTCACGGTCTGCGCCCAATAGAGCAGGAGGTCATCGTAATCGAGAACGTTCTGCCGCTGCTTGGCCTCCACATAGGCCGCGAAGAGCTCGCGCAGCTCGGCCGCCCAGGCGGCGCACCACGGGAAGGAAGCGCCAAGCACCTCCTCGATCGCGAGTTCCGCGTTCACGCAGCGCGAGTAGATGGAAAGGCACGTGCCTTTCATCGGAAAACGGCTTTTGGTCTTCGACAAACCAAGCTCGTGCCGGACCAGGTTCATCAGATCGGCCGAATCCTCGCGATCATGGATCGTGAACGACGGCTCGAGGCCAATCTGGCCGGCGTAGTCGCGCAAGAGCCGCGCTCCGATCCCGTGGAACGTCCCCGCCCAGGTGAGTGCGTCCGTCATGACGCCGGCGCGATTCCCCATCACCTGGCGGGCGATCCGCTCGACACGCCGCGTCATCTCGGTGGCGGCACGCCTTGAGAACGTCATCAAGAGGATTCGGCGTGGATCAGCCCCGTTGACGATCAGATGCACGACGCGGTGGGCGAGCGTGTTTGTCTTTCCCGAGCCCGCGCCGGCGATCACAAGGAGCGGGGCACAGGGCGCGCATTCCTTATCGCGCACGCCATGCTCGACAGCCCGCCGCAGTTCAGGATTGAGTTTTTCGAGGTAGGCGACGGACATAGGCTGCGAATCGCTCAGGACGTGGTTGCTCGAAAGAAGCATGTTTCTCTTTTGTTCGCAACATGCCCCTGAGACCGCCTCACATGGGCTAGCGGTGCCGGTGGCGGTTGCGGGATAGAGCATCACTCTGCTCCGGTTCATCAGCCTAACCCGTATGCTTTCGAAGTGCTGGAATGCGCCCGAGGTAGCCGGCGTGCAGCGCGCGGGATTGGAAAGGCCTGATCAGTCCTTGGCGCGCTTTGCTTTCGCGAATGCGCGGTCCGACGCCATGAAGCGCGCGATCATCGGCGGAATGAGTTTCACAGGTTCGATCGCGGCGTGACCGGCTTCCTTGGCAAGCAGCTCCGCATAGGCGGCAAGCTCGCGGTGGATGGCGCCTGGAAGATCGATGGTGAGTTTGACCGGCTTGTCGTCCAGCAGGGCGGAAAGTTTCAGCTTCGGCATGGCGCGGGGTTTCATCCTTGGTAGGGTGCGAGCACGAGATCGCGATTGACGATGACCCGGACCGGGAAGCCGGGCCGGATGGTGAGGGTCGGCTGGACATTGATCTGGCG
>DASZZK010000268.1:0-2049 GCA_035544975.1 Casimicrobiaceae bacterium
TCTCGCCGCCGAAGGCAAGGTGCACGGACTTCGCATCGATCATCCCGACGGCCTGTACGATCCCGCAGCGTATTTCGAGCGCCTGCAGCGGCGCTACGGGTCTCTTACGCGCCGGGAGAGCGAAGAGCCCCGAGACGGGGAGGACCGAACGCCGCTGTATATCGTCATCGAAAAAATCGAAGCTCCGCACGAGCGGCTGCCGGCGAGCTGGCGCATCCACGGAACGACCGGTTATCGCTTCGCTCATCTGCTCAACGGCGTCTTTGTCGACGCCGCCGCCAGGATGCGCGTCGACCGCGCCTGGCGCGCGTTCGTCGGCGGCGAGGCGTCGGACTTCGGCCACGCGGCCCATGACGGCAAACGCAGGGTCATGCAGACCTCGCTCACCGCAGAGCTTTCGGTTCTCGCCAATCGCCTGCGCAGGATCGCCCGCGCCGATCGCGGCACGCGCGACTTGACCCTGTCGACGCTGTCGCAGGCGCTCATGGAAATCGCAGCATGCTTTCCCGTCTACCGCACCTACGTTGCGGCAAGCATTTCGGCGCAGGATCGCCGTTACATCGACTGGGCGCTGGCGGTCGCGCGAAAAAAGAGCCGCAACGCGGATGCAAGCGTGTTCGATTTCATCCGCGATGTTCTGCTGGTGCGGCCGCCGGATGGCGCCACTCAGGCGACATTGGACGCGTATCGCGCATTTGCGATGCGCTTTCAGCAATTCTCGGCGCCGGTCACTGCCAAGGGAGTGGAGGACACCAGCTTTTACATCTTCAACCGGCTGGTGTCCTTGAACGAGGTCGGCGGCGATCCCGATCAATTCGGCACCAGCGTCAAGGCATTTCACCGCGCCAACGCCGAGCGCCTCGCTCATTGGCCCGACACCATGCTCGCCGGCTCGACCCACGACAACAAGCGCTCAGTGGACGTGCGCGCGCGCATCGATGTCGTCTCGGAGATGCCTGCCGCGTGGCGGCTGCGAGTGCGGCGCTGGAGCCGGATCAATCGCACACGCAAGCACACGGTCGACGATTCCACGGCGCCGTCGCGCAACGACGAGTATCTCCTGTATCAAACGCTCGTCGGGACCTTCCCCGCCGAGGAGCTCGACGCGGCAGGTCTCGAAAGGTATCGCGCGCGAATCGAGCAGTACATGATCAAGGCGGCGCGGGAGGCAAAGCTGCACACCAGCTGGCTTACGGTCAATGAGGAGTACGAATCCGCGCTGAAGGCGTTTGTCGCCGCGCTGCTCGACGGCGTCGCAAGCAATGCCTTTCTCGCCGACCTGCGTTCAGCTGCGGGGGCGTTCGCATGGTTCGGCGCTCTCAACAGCATCGCGATGTCGCTGCTTCATTTCACCGCGCCGGGCGTGCCCGATATCTACCAGGGCAACGAAATAGTCGATTTAAGCCTGGTCGACCCGGACAACCGCCGCGCAGTCGACTATGCGCTCCGCGCGCAGATGCTCGGCCAGATGGAGGTGATCGCCTCGGGAACCGCGGAGTCGCTCGCCGCGCGAGTGCACAACTTGCTGGCCAAGCCACACGATGGGCGGCTCAAGATGTGGGTGAGCTGGCGCACGCTCGGTTTGCGGCGCGAGTGTCCGGAGCTCTTCGCGCGCGGCGAGTACGTTCCGATCATCGTCGGCGGCGAACGTGCGCGGCACGCGGTTGCGTATGCGCGCCGGCAGCGAAGCTCGGGAATCGTCGCCGTCGCGGGGCGCTTGTTCGCGTCGCTCGGACTGGAGCAAGGTGTCGCGCCGGTCGGGGAGGCCGTTTGGGGCAATGCGACGCTGGGTCTCGATTTCCTTCCGCCGGCGACGCAACTGTACGACGTCCTCAGCGGCGCCACGCATCAGGTCGGCGCCGATGGCGTCGCGCTGGCGCGCATCTTTGCAGCGATCCCCGTCTCGTTATTGCGCTACGAGAGTCCGGGGTGACGGCGCACCAATAGTCTCGTCAAGGATCCGCGACAACCAGTCAATGCAGCCGCTGGCGGCCCTTACGCGAGGCTTCGCGCCGCTGTGCGCGCCGCTCGGCCCGGTTCGGCGTATCG
>DASZZK010000269.1:0-12255 GCA_035544975.1 Casimicrobiaceae bacterium
CGCGATCATCACCGCCTTGTAGCCGGCGATGTTTGCCTGCGAGGAGAGGACGTCCATCGATTGCGCGCGGCTGATTCGCGGCAGGCGTTCCAGCGCGAAGGCGGAAACGCCGGTTGCGGCGATCGACTCGATCGCCGCAACGTCGAAGGGATTGAGCAGGCCGATGAGTATCGCGCCGCGCTTGAGCTTGGGCAGCTCCTCGGCGGTGGGGCCGCGTACCTTGAGGACGACGTCAGCGCCCAAAGTCTCCGCGGCGCTGCCGATTCGCGCACCGGCGGTCTGAAAGTCAGCGTCGGGAATGCTGGCGTGCGCTCCTGCGCCGGTTTCGACGACGATCTGATGCTTGCCGCTGGCGGCCAGCTTCTTGACGGTCTCGGGCGTGGCGGCGACGCGCGTCTCGCCGGGACGGGTCTCGCGTGGAATGCCGATGATCATTGCGATGGCTCCCTGCGTCGGTCTCGTTGTTCGGCGGCTATCTTGCCACAAAAGCGGACCGCAGCCTTCGCGACTACGCGGCTGCCTCTGCGATCGCCCGTTCCTTCGGACGTACCGCGACTCGCAATTCCCCGTGCCAGCTCCTTACCCTTTTCGTTTTTACATTACATCCGTGTCGCCGGCCGCTCCGTCTCCGAGGTCGCATCCCCGCACTTCGTGCGGGGCCCCTGCTCTGCCCTCCGGCGTCCTATCCCCGCGCTTCGCGCGGGGCGACTGGCGACGCCGGGAGGCTCGCGCGGTTAATCTATTGCCTCCGCGATCGCCTTGCCCAAGGCCGCGGTCGACGCCTTGCCGCCGAGATCAGGGGTCCGCGGCGCGTTTTTGTCGGCAAGCACCCTTTCGATCGCGCGCACGATTGCCGCGGCGGCCGCGGAGTGTCCGAGGTGTTCGAGCATCAGCGCCGCCGACCAGATCTGACCGATGGGATTGGCGATGCCCTTGCCTGCAATGTCCGGCGCCGAACCGTGAACCGGCTCGAAGGTCGACGGATAAATGCGCTCGGGGTTGATGTTCGCCGCCGGGGCGATGCCGATCGTGCCGCACACCGCTGGCCCCAAGTCGGAGAGAATGTCGCCGAACAGGTTGGAGCCGACCACCACGTCGAACCAATCCGGGTGCTGCACGAATTGCGCGGTCAGGATGTCGATGTGGAATTGATCGGTTCGAATACCCGGATACTGGGCCGACATCGCGCGAAAGCGCTCGTCCCAGTACGGCATGGTGATCGAGATGCCGTTCGATTTCGTGGCCGAGGTGACGTGTTTCCGCGGACGCGTTAGCCCAAGCTCGAAGGCGTACTTGAGGATGCGGTCGACGCCGGTGCGGGTGAAAATCGTCTGCTGAAACACCGTTTCCCGGTCGGTGCCGTCGAATACCCGACCGCCGACGGATGAGTATTCGCCCTCGGTATTTTCGCGGACGACCACGAAGTCGATATCGCCCGGCTTGCGGTTGGCCAGAGGTGACGGAATGCCCGGCATCAAACGGCATGGCCGCAGGTTGACGTACTGGTCGAATCGCCGCCGCCACTGGATCAGCGAGCCCCAAAGCGAGATGTGATCGGGCACCGTTGCCGGCCAGCCGACTGCACCGAAAAAAATAGCTTCGTGGCGATGGATCTGCTCGAACCAGTCTTCCGGCATCATGCGGCCGTATTTGACGTAGTAGTCGCAGCTCCACGGCAACTCGTCCCATTGGAAGGCAATGTCGAACTTCTTGCCCGCGGCCTCGAGCGCGCGAATGCCCTCGGGGACGACTTCCTTGCCGATGCCGTCACCGGGGATGACGGCGATGCGATGCGCTTTTGCCATGGGAAATGCCGGAATAAAATGCAGAAACGATTCGAAGACTGCCGCATAGTGTAACTTAACGGGCCTTGAAACTCCGCGCACCTGTCACCGCACGATGTCCTCTGCAATCGCCTGGCAGTGGCGTCAATTCGCCGACCTCACGCCGCACGCCCTGTACGCTGCGCTTCGAGCGCGTAGCGAAGTGTTCGTCGTCGAACAGCACTGTGCATTTCTCGACCTCGACGACGCAGACCAGGAAGCGTGGCATCTGCTCGGCTGGGTGGAACGCGGCGGTACCAAGGCGCTGGCCGCCTATTTGCGTCTTCTCCAACCCGGCTGCAGGTTTACCGAAGCGTCGATCGGCCGCGTTCTCACCGCGGCGCATTTTCGGCGCATCGGCGCCGGCCGCGAATTGATGCGCGAAGGCGTGCGCAAATCCGTCGAGATCTATCCGCAGCACGGTATTCGAATCGGGGCGCAGCGCTATCTGGAGAGCTTCTACGCCGAATTCGGCTTTCGACCAGCGTCCGAACCGTACCTCGAAGACGGCATCGCGCACATTGAGATGCTTCGTCCGGCCGACACGGCTTGGGTTGAGTGACGCGGGAACCGATATGGGATTGCGCTTTGCGACCTGGCGCAAGCTGATCTACGATGTGCTTGGGCGGCGCATCATGGCGGCAGTCCGCGCCCGTGCGCTATGATGCCGCCCTCGCCCTCCGCTACCGCGTCGAACCTGGCCAGATGAAACAAACCTTCCTCGATTTCGAGCAGCCCATTGCCGATCTGCAGGCCAAGATCGACGAGCTGCGCTATGTCCACGAAGACTCCGCGGTCGATATCTCCGACGAGATCAACCGGCTCACCAAGAAAAGCCAGCAACTGACCAAGGAAATCTACAGCAAGCTCTCTTCGTGGCAGATCGCGCAAGTGGCGCGCCATCCGCAGCGGCCCTACACACTCGACTATATCGCCGGGATCTTCACCGATTTCCACGAGCTGCACGGCGACCGAAGCTACGGCGACGATCAGGCCATCGTCGGCGGCCTGGCGAGATTCAACGGCGCGCCCTGCATGGTGCTCGGCCACCAGAAGGGCCGCGACACCAAGGAAAAAATCCACCGCAACTTCGGCATGCCGCGACCGGAAGGCTATCGCAAGGCGCTGCGCCTGATGAAGCTCGCGGAAAAATTCGGGCTGCCCTTGTTCACCATGGTGGACACGCCCGGAGCGTTCCCCGGCATCGGCGCCGAGGAGCGCGGACAATCCGAGGCCATCGGACGCAATCTCTACGAAATGGCCGGATTGAAGACGCCAGTCATCGTCACCGTGATCGGCGAGGGCGGCTCAGGCGGCGCCTTGGCGATCGCGATCGGCGACCTGACCCTGATGCTTCAATACGCAACCTATTCGGTGATCTCGCCGGAGGGATGTGCGTCGATCCTGTGGAAATCGGCGTCGCACGCCGAAGAAGCGGCCGAAACGCTCGGCATCACCGCGCCGCGGCTGAAGACGCTCGGCCTGATCGACAAAGTCGTCAACGAGCCCGTCGGAGGCGCGCATCGAGATCACGCCGCAATGATGGTGACGCTGCAAAAAGCCCTGACCGAGGCGCTGCGCCAGTCGCAGGAGCAGCAGCTCGACGCCCTGCTGGAAGCACGAGAGGACAAGCTTCTCGGCTATGGCAAGTTCAAGGAACTCAGCGCTGGCTGACGACGCCGTTGCCGCGGTAACAACGGCCGTCGCGGATGCGTTGGACGGCTACGTTGCTTCGGACGCGCGGCTTGCAGTTGCGATCTCGGGAGGCATCGACTCGATGGTGCTGCTCGATGCCCTGACAAGCGTTTCGGCCGGCCGTTCACTTGAGGTATCGGCGGTCCACGTTCATCACGGACTTTCCCCCAACGCCGACCACTGGGCGCGTTTCTGCGCCGAGCAGTGCGGGTCGCGATCGGTGCCGCTGGCGGTGCATCGGCTGCACCTGGAGCGCAAGCCAGGTCAAAGCCTCGAAGCGCTGGCACGCGCCGGGCGATACGAGCATTTCATGTCATGCGACGTGGATGTGATCGCGCTCGCACACCACGCCGACGACCAGGCCGAAACCGTATTGCTGCAACTGTTGCGCGGCTCCGGCCCGCGAGGACTGTCCGCGATGCCGGCATTTCGGCGCGGCACTCCCGACCTGCTGCGACCCCTGCTGTCGCAGACGCGCGAAACGCTCGCGGCCTACGCGACGACCCGCGGCCTCGCCTGGATCGAGGATGAAAGCAACAGCGACACCACGCACCGCCGCAATCTTCTTCGGCACGAAATTGCGCCACGCCTCGCCGCCGGCTTCAAAGGCTATCCGGCGACGCTCACGCGCGCCGCGTCGCATCAAGCCGAAGCAAGCGCATTGCTCGACGAGCTTGCCGCGCTCGACGCCGAGGGCGCCATCGACGATGCTGGGCTGGATCGCGCACAACTGGCAGGTCTGTCGAAGGCTCGAGCCGCCAATCTCCTGCGCTGGTTCCTGCGTCGCGAAGGCTTGCGCCCGCCGTCGGATGCGCGCCTCGCCGACGTGTTGCGGCAACTGCGCAGCGCTTCTGCCGACGCGCGCACGCGTATCGCGCACGACGGTGCCGAGATCGGGTGCTACCGTGGGCGCGTTGTCGTGCACGCTCCCACCACGGCTTCCTTTGCCGTCGCTTGGGACGGCGCACCCGAAGTTCATCTGCTGGGCGGTATCCTGGCATTCGAGCCGGCTGACGGCGAAGGCATTGCGATCGCCAAGCTCTCGCTCGCACCTGTCACTGTCCGCTCGCGCACGGGCGGCGAGCGGATCCGGCTCGCGGCGAACCGTCCGCGGCATGCGGTCAAGAAGCTGTTGCAGCAGGCAAACCTTACGGTGTGGCAGCGCCAGGCATTGCCGCTCGTCTGGTGTGGCGATGCGCTCGCCGCGGTCCCCGGGGTCGGCGTGGATGTCGCGTTTCAGGCTGCCGCGGGCGAAAAGGGATTGCGCCTGATCTGGCGTCCCACGCCATGACTGCTCAGCCGCTTCGTCTTTTCTTGAGTTGACCGCGGCAACAGACCAACCCCTCAGTCAGTCCGCGTACACGCCCGCCTTGCGGATGATGGGGGTCCACTTGTCGATCTCGCTCTTCAAACGATCGCGCAAGCCTGCGGGTGTCGCCTTTGTCAGAGGCACAACCTGCGATCCCAGGTCGCTCATTCGCTGCACAAACGCAGGATCCTGAATGGCGCTTTGCAAGGCCACGATGAGCTTGTCGACCACTGGTTTAGGCGTTCCCTTCGGTGCATAGACGCCATGCCACACCACGACCTCGAACCCGGGTACGCCTGCTTCGGAAAGCGTCGGCAGCTCACGCAGCGAATCGAGCCTCGCGCTCGACGTCGTTCCATAGGCTTTGACGCGACCCGCCTTGATGTACTGGGTCGTGTTGGTGGTCTGGTCGCACAGGATGTCGACCTGTCCGCCCAGGATATCGTTGATCGCCGGCGCCGTACCTTTGTACGGGATCGTCGTCAGCTCGGATCTGGCTCATGAACAACAGGCCGCAAAGGTGCGACGCAGAACCGACCCCGGCATTGGCGAAGGAGATCTTGTCCTTGTTGGCCTTGATGTAGGCGAGCAGCTCGCGCAGGTCGTTCGGCGGAAGATCCTTTTTACCGATCAGCGTCATCGGCACGTCGACGACCTGGCCGATGAGCTCGAAATCCTCGAGTGGCTTGAACGACAGTTGACGATAGAGCGCCGGCGCGGTCGACATGCCGATATGGGCCAACATGATGGTATAGCCATCGGGCGCAGCCGCCTTGAGCTTCGCCGGCGCGATGATGCCGCCCGCGCCTACTGCGTTCTCGACTACCAGCGTCTGCTTCAACGCCTTGCCCATGCCCTGGGCCAGTGCACGGGCGACGGTATCGGTCGGACCGCCGGCCGCGAACGGCACCAGCATCACCACCGGCCTGGTGGGATAGTCCTGAGCGAACGTCGAAGCGACGACGAAGAATAGTGCGGCTGCTGCGAATCGTAGTTGCGGCATGGGGCCTCGCTCCTCAACTGTTCAGGCGGCTACGTCGTACAGGTCCGGCGATTCTAGTCCAAAGCGAATGCGGCAACGCGCCGCAGGCGAGCGCAAGCGCTTGGATCTCGGTTGACAAAGCCTTCAGTTGACAAGGTCTTTGGACACGAGGCTAAATCTCGCCGACAAGACCAAGATCACAGCACGGTTTCCTTTCCCAGGAGGTTCTAATGAAGTTGCGTGAATTCATTGCGCTGGCGGCGTGCATCGCCATCGCGTGTACCGGCACTGTCGCCGCGCAGCAGCCGATCGTCATCAAATTCAGTCACGTGGTCGCCATCGACACGCCCAAAGGCAAAGGCGCCGAATATTTCAAGAAGCTGGCCGAAGAACGCACCAAGGGTCGGGTCAAGGTCGAGGTCTATCCGAACAGCCAGTTGTACAAGGACGGCGAGGAGATGGAGGCTTTGCAGCTCGGCTCGGTCCAGATGCTGGCGCCGTCGGTCGCGAAATTCGGCCCGCTGGGGGTGCGCGAGTTCGAAGTGTTCGATCTGCCGTACATCTTCGAAAGCTTCGGCGAGCTGCACAAGGTAACCGAGGGCGCGGTCGGGAAGATGCTGTTCCAGAAGCTCGAAAGCAAGAGCATCGTGGGCCTTGCGTACTGGGACAACGGCTTCAAGGATTTCAGCGCGAACAAGGCGCTGAAGCTGCCCGCCGACGTCAAGGGACTCAAGATGCGCATACAGTCATCGAACGTCCTCGAAGCGGAGATCCGCGCACTCGGTGGGATACCGCAGAAGATGGCGTTCTCGGAGGTCTACCAGGGGCTCCAGACCGGCGTCGTCGACGGCACCGAGAATCCGCCGTCGAACTTCTACACCCAGAAGATGCACGAAGTGCAGAAGTACCTGACCATGACCGACCACGGCGTGATCGAGTACGCGGTGATCGTCAACAAGAAATTCTGGGACGGCCTTCCGGCGGACGTGCGCAGCGCACTCGAAGGCGCGATGAAGGACGCGACCAAGTTCGCCAACGATATCGCCAAGAAGGAGAATGACGATGCGCTCGAGGGCGTGAAAAAGTCCGGCAAGACGCAAATCATCACGCTTACGCCCGACGAAAAGGCAGCCTGGAAAAAAGCGCTGGTCGGCGTTCATCGCGACCAGGAAAGCCGGATCGGCAAGGACATCATCCAGGCGGTGTACAAGGAAACCGGCTTCAAACCCTAGGTTGCACGGGTGGGCATGATCGCGACGCCACTGCCGGCACCAGGTCCGATAGTGGCGTTTTCATGTTCGGAAGCGCTCGCAGCAGCGCGCTTTGGGGAGGGGCGGGATGCTCAAGTTTCTTGATCACCTCGAGGAATGGCTGATCGCCTTCCTGATCGCGGCGGCGACGATCATCGTTTTTATCGCCGTCGTACACCGCTACGCGGCGGGGCTGGCGATCCCGGTGCTGCAAGACTGGCTGCTCGCGATCAACCTTTCCTGGGCACAAGAGCTTTGCATCTACATGTTCATCTGGATGGCCAAGTTCGGCGCGGCGTACGGCGTGCGGACGGGGATTCACGTCGGCGTCGATGTATTGATCAATCGCCTTCCCGACAACATGCGCCGCAAGTACGTGCTATTCGGCCTGCTGTCCGGGGCGCTGTTCACCATCATCGTGGGCACGCTGGGCGCAAATTATGTCTGGGCAATCGGCCACACCGATCAGGTTTCGGCCGACCTGGAGCTGCCGCTGTGGATCGTGTACCTGTGTATCCCCTTCGGCTCGTATCTGATGTGTTTTCGGTTCCTGCAGGTGGCCTGGTCGTTCTACAAGACGGGTGAGTTGCCGCATCACGACCACGGCCACGTCGAAGGGATCGAAGACGTCGCCCCGATCAACGTCCTTCCCTACGCACTGAAAGACAACCTGCATCCGGCCGACGCAGGGCGTGGAGGCAAGTCATGAAAGCCTCCATGCGCTTCATCGCCGCGCTTCCCGCGGCCATGGTCGTCCTGCCCATGCTGGGCTTCGCGATCGGATTGAACATCCCGACGCCGCTGATCATTTTCCTGCTGCTGTTCGGGCTGATGCTGACCGGGATGCCGATCTCGATCTCGCTCGGTCTCACCGTGCTCACTTTCCTGTTCACCATGACCACGGTGCCGATCACCTCGGTGGCCCTGAAGCTGTTCACCGGCATCGAGCGTTTCGAGATCATGGCGATCCCCTTCTTCATCCTCGCCGGTAATTTCCTGACTCACGGCGGCGTCGCAAGGCGAATGATTGCCTTCGCTTCGTCGATGGTCGGCCACTGGCACGGCGGGTTGGCGCTCGCCGGGGTGATGGCGTGCGCACTGTTTGCCGCCGTGTCGGGCTCCTCGCCGGCGACGGTGGTGGCCATCGGCTCGATCATTCTCCCGGCGATGGTCAAGCAAGGCTTCCCCAAGCAGTTCGGCGCGGGGGTGATCACGACTTCGGGCGCTTTAGGCATTCTCATTCCGCCGTCGATCGTGATGGTGATGTATTCGGTCGCCACCAACACCTCGGTCGGTCAGCTTTTCATGGCCGGTGTCATTCCGGGATTGGTGCTGGCGACCATGCTCGGCCTCACCACCTGGTGGCGCGCGCGCAAGAACAATTATCCGCGGCTGCCGAAAGCATCGTGGGGCGAGCGCTTCCGGACCTTTCGCGAGAGCGTCTGGGGACTGCTGCTGATCGTGGTCGTCATCGGCGGCATCTACAGCGGCATCTTCACGCCGACCGAAGCTGCCGCGATGAGCGCGGTATACGCGTTTTTCGTCGCGGTCTTCGTTTATAAGGACCTGACGCTCAAGAAAGTGCCGAAGGTGCTGCTCGACTCGGCCAACATGAGCGCGATGCTGCTCTACATCATCACCAACGCGGTGATGTTCTCGTTCCTGATGACCTCCGAGCAGATTCCGCAGGTCATGGCGCAGTGGATGCTCGACAAAGGTCTTGGCACGGTTGCCTTCCTGCTGTTCGTCAACGTGCTGTTGCTGCTCGCGGGCAACGTGATGGAGCCGTCGTCGATCGTGCTGATCATGGCGCCGATCCTGTTCCCGGTGGCGATGAAGCTGGGCATCGATCCGGTGCACTTCGGCATCATCATGACCGTCAATATGGAAATCGGCATGTGCCACCCGCCTGTCGGACTGAATCTGTACGTCGCCAGCGGCATCACCAAAATGGGCATCACCGAGTTGACGATCGCCGTCTGGCCATGGCTGCTGACGATGCTGGTGTTCCTGGTCATCGTGACCTACTGGCCGGCGCTTTCAATCTGGCTACCCCAGACGCTGGGCATGATGCGCTGAACAAGACAGCCGGCGCTTCCGGTGACTGGACTCGCATCGCGCCGTCGGGTCCAACAGCGCGAGGCCCGCCCAAAATCCATGTTTCCTTGCCAAAGGCGGGCTTCGGTCCGCCTTGGCTTTTGGCGCCCTGCCCCTCGTCGCGTTTTGGGCGCGCATGCCCCGCAGGCGGCCGCCCGGCTCATGATATAATCTTGAATTTCCTCGCATTTATTGCGTTTATCTTGTTTGGAGCCCGGGAATGGCGGTAGAACGCACTCTTTCCATCATCAAGCCGGACGCCGTTGCCAAAAATGTCATCGGAGCGATCTATACTCGTTTCGAGAGCGCGGGGCTTAGAATCGTCGCCGCCAGGATGACACGGCTGTCCCGCGATGAAGCGGAAGGATTTTATGCGGTTCACCGCGCACGGCCCTTTTTCAGCGGCCTGGTCGACTTCATGAGCTCGGGTCCGGTGATGATTCAGGTGCTCGAAGGCGAAAACGCGATCGCCTTGAATCGGGAGCTGATGGGCGCGACCGATCCCCAAAAGGCTGCGTCCGGAACGATCCGCGCCGATTTTGCAGAATCGATCGACCACAACGCGGTCCACGGCTCGGATGCGCTGGAAACCGCAAAGCACGAAATTACATACTTCTTCCCGGCGCTGACGATCGACGCCGGGAAGCGTTGAGACGCATCGGCGAGTATCGGATAAAAGCCATGCCTCCTTGCTCGATAATCGCGCTGCTGCGCTGAGCTTTCGTATGATCAACCTGCTCGACTTCGATCAATCGGCGATGTCTGCATTTTTCGCCGAGCGGGGCGACAAGCCGTTTCGCGCCAAGCAAGCGCTGCGCTGGATTCATCACGCGCTTGCCGACCGCGTCGAGTCGATGACCGATCTGGCCAGGACCACCCGCGATGCGCTGATGATCGATGCCGAGATCCGCGCGCCTCTGGTCGTGCGCGACTCGATCGCCAGCGACGGCACGCGCAAGTGGCTGCTCGACGTCGGCGGCGGCAATGCCGTGGAGGCGGTGTATATCCCCGAAGGCGCCCGCAACGACTGGCGCAGCGACTCCGAAGCGGATCCGGCGACCGAGCGAACGAGCGACGCTTCACAAGCGGTCGCCAGCATCCCCTCCGCTGGCCGATCCCGCTTCGCGGGTCCCTCGGCCAACGCTCCGGGGCGCTATAGGGGCACCCTGTGCATTTCCTCGCAAGCCGGCTGCGCGCTCGACTGCTCCTTCTGCTCGACCGGCAAGCAGGGCTTCAATCGCAATCTGTCCGTTGCCGAAATCATCGGCCAGCTTTGGATCGCGAACCGCGCCCTGCTTGCCGGCGACACTAACGCTCCCTGGGTGCAACAGGGCCGGCACCCGATCACCAACGTGGTGATGATGGGCATGGGCGAGCCGTTGGCCAACTACGACAACGTGGTCACCGCCATGCGGATCATGCTCGACGACAACGCCTACGGCCTCTCTAGGCGCCGCGTGACACTTTCGACCTCGGGGCTGGTACCGGCGCTCGATCGCCTGCGCGAGGATTGCCCGGTCGCTCTCGCGGTCAGCCTGCACGCGCCGAACGACACGCTGCGCGACCTGCTGGTGCCGATCAACCGCAAGTATCCGATTCACCTGCTGCTCGCCGCGTGCCTGCGTTACATCGAGCGCGCGCCGCGCGACTTTGTCACCTTCGAGTACGTGATGCTCGACCACGTCAACGATGCACCGGAGCAAGCCCGCGAGCTTGCGTCGCTGGTTCGCGACGTACCGTGCAAGTTCAATCTGATCCCCTTCAATCCGTTTCCGAACACCGAGTTCCGGACCAGCTCGCGCAACCGAATCGTCGCCTTTCAGCGAATCCTGCAAGACGCGGGTCTGGTCGCCACCATTCGCAAAACGCGAGGCGAGGATATCGACGCCGCGTGCGGTCAGCTTGCCGGCCAGGTCCAGGACAGGACCAAGCGGCGCCTGCACCGAATTCAACCCATTGCGAGGGCCTGACCCATGCCCATGAGCGATCGTCACCGTTCTCGCGGTTTAATTGCCATCGGCGCCTTGGCGATGCTGGCCGGGTGCAACTCCCCTCCAAAGGCACCCGAGCAGCAAGAGCGCGTTACGCCGCCGCAGCAGCAGCAGGCAAGCCCGGCGGAGCGGGCACGGATGCACACCGAGCTGGCCGGCGGCTATTACGAGCGCGCGCAGATGGACATCGCGATCGAGGAGCTCAATCTCGCGGTGGCGACCGACCCCGGGTACGCGCCGGCGTACAACGTCTACGGCCTGGTGTATGCGGTGCTCGGCGACGACAGCAAGGCGGTACAGAACTTCGAGCGCGCGCTCGCGCTCGCGCCCAACGATTCCGACATTCACCACAACTGGGGCTGGTACTTGTGCGAGCACAAGCGCGAGCGCGAGGCATTGGAGCAGTTCGAAATCGCGGTGCGCAATTCCTTGTACAGAACGCCGGAAATCGCGCTGGTCAATGCCGGGCGTTGCGCGCAGACGATCGGCGAGATCCGGGTCGCCGAATCCTATTTCCGCCGCGCGCTCGGCGCGCAGCCTGGCAATGCCCTGGCGAGCTATGGCGTCGCCTTGATAGCGTACAAGGAGGCGCGATACGAGGAAGCGCGCAGATGGATGAGAGCGGTGATGCAGACCACCACGCCGCCACCCGAGGCGATCTATCTCGGAGTTTGTATCGAGCGCAAGCTGGGCGACAGGCAAGCGGAGCTATCGTACACATCGCAGCTGCGCAATCGCTTTCCGGATTCCGCCGAAACCAAAGCCCTTACCACCGAGGCCTGCGAGTGACGGCGACGCAAGAGCAATTGCCAAACGACGTCGATGGTCTCGCGCCTGTCGCCGCGTCGGCCGGCCCCGGCGCACGCCTCAGGGCGGCACGCGAGGCAGCCGGGCTTTCACTCGACCAGGTGGCACAGCAACTGAAGCTCGCACCGCGGCAGGTCAAAGCGTTGGAGGAGGAGAGCTTCGGCGAGTTGCCGGGGCGGACGTTCAGCCGTGGCTTCGTGCGCAATTACGCACGCCTGCTGCATCTCGACGCGCAGGACTTGCTGGCGCATCTGCCCGATGTTGCACAGGCGCCCGCGCTCGAGTCGCCGACGCTGCATTC
>DASZZK010000270.1:0-4092 GCA_035544975.1 Casimicrobiaceae bacterium
CACTTCGCCGGTGATGCCCTGGCTGGCGAGCGTTTGGCCGACCATGCAGCGCGCGGCGATTTTGGCCAGCGCTCTGCCCGTCGCCTTGGACACGAATGGCACCGTCCGCGACGCGCGTTGGTTGACTTCCAGCACATACACCACGCCCTGGCCGCCGTTGTCCTGCGGAAACTGAATCGCGAACTGCACGTTCATTAAGCCCACGACGTTGAGGCCGTGAGCCATCGCCACCGTCTGCCGGCGCAATTCCTCCTGCAGCTCCTGGGAAAGCGAAAAAGGCGGCAGCGAGCACGCCGAATCTCCCGAATGCACTCCCGCCTGCTCGATGTGCTCCATGATGCCTCCGATGACGACCTCCTTGCCGTCAGGATTGGCATCGGCAAGCGCGTCGACGTCGACCTCGATCGCATCATTCAGAAACCGGTCGAGCAGCACCGGAGAATCGTTCGATACCTTGACCGCCTCGCGCATGTAGCGCTCGAGGTCACGCTGCTCGTGCACGATTTCCATGGCGCGCCCGCCGAGGACGTACGACGGCCGGACGACTAGCGGGTACCCGATTGCCGTCGCGGCGGCGAGCGCTTCGGCGTCGGTCCGCGCGGTGCGATTGGGCGGCTGCCGCAGCTTCAGCCGGTGCAGCATTTTCTGGAAGCGCTCGCGATCCTCGGCCATGTCGATCATGTCCGGCGTGGTGCCGATGATCGGCACGCCGTTCTTTTCCAGATCGCGCGCAAGCTTGAGTGGCGTCTGCCCGCCGTACTGGACAATCACCCCCAGCGGCTTTTCGATGTGCACGATCTCCAGCACGTCCTCAAGCGTGACCGGCTCGAAGTACAAGCGGTCGGAGGTGTCGTAGTCGGTCGAGACGGTCTCCGGATTGCAGTTGATCATGATCGTCTCGTAACCGTCTTCGCGCAGCGCCAGCGCGGCGTGCACGCAGCAGTAGTCGAACTCGATGCCCTGCCCGATGCGATTCGGTCCGCCGCCCAGGACGATCACCTTCTTTCTGTCGGTCGGCGCCGCTTCGCACTCGTCCTCGTAGGTCGAGTACATGTACGCGGTGCGAGTCGAGAACTCCGCGGCGCAGGTGTCGACGCGCTTGTACACCGGCCGGATCCCGAGCGAGTGGCGGCGCGCACGCACGTCGGTTTCGGTGGTCTTGGTCAGGTGCGCCAGGCGCCGATCGGAAAATCCCATGCGCTTGAGTGAGCGCAAGCGCTCGGCCGAGAAATCCTCGAGCTTGCTCTTTTCGACTTCGAGCTCGGTATCGACGATTTCCTTGATCTGCGCCAGAAACCAGCGATCGATCTTGCTGTGTGCGTAGACTTGGTCGAGGGGCATGCCGATCGCCAGCGCGTCGGCGACGTACCAGAGGCGCTCGGCGCGCGGGTACGCCAGCTCGTCGGCGATGGTGTCCGGATCGACGGTCTTGAGATTGAATCCGTCGACGCCGGTCTCCAGCCCGCGCAGCGCCTTCTGCAGCGATTCCTTGAAGGTGCGGCCGATCGCCATGACTTCGCCGACGGACTTCATCTGAGTCGTCAGCCGGTCGTCGGCCTGCTTGAATTTTTCGAAGGCGAAGCGCGGTACTTTGGTGACCACGTAATCGATCGTGGGCTCGAACGACGCGGGCGTCTGGCCACCGGTGATGTCGTTCCTCAATTCGTCGAGCGTGTAGCCCACCGCCAGCTTGGCCGCGACCTTCGCAATCGGAAAACCGGTCGCCTTGGACGCCAGCGCGGAGGAGCGCGACACGCGAGGATTCATCTCGATCACGATCATCCGTCCGTCGTCGGGATTGATCGCGAACTGGACGTTGGAGCCGCCGGTATCCACGCCGATCTCGCGCAGGACCGCGATCGACGCGTTGCGCATGATCTGATATTCCTTGTCGGTGAGCGTCTGGGCCGGCGCGACGGTGATCGAGTCGCCGGTATGCACGCCCATCGGGTCCACGTTCTCGATCGAGCAGACGATGATGCAGTTGTCCTTCTTGTCGCGCACCACTTCCATCTCGAACTCTTTCCAGCCGAGGAGCGATTCCTCGATCAGAAGCTCGCGCGTGGGCGATGAATCGAGGCCGCGCTTGCACATCTCGACGAACTCGTCCTTGTTGTAGGCGATGCCGCCCCCGGTGCCTCCGAGTGTGAACGAGGGCCGTATCACCGCCGGAAAGCCGATGTCGCCCTGCACTTCCAGCGCCTGCTCGAGATTGTGTGCGATGCCGGAGCGCGCCGAGGCGAGCCCGATGCGGGTCATCGCCGCCTTGAATTTCTCGCGGTCCTCGGCCTTGTCGATGGCTCTCTTCGACGCGCCGATCAGCTCGACGTCGAATTTGTTCAGCACGCCTTCGCGCGCCAGGTCGAGCGCGCAGTTGAGCGCGGTCTGGCCGCCCATCGTCGGCAGCAGCGCATCGGGACGCTCGCGCTCGATGATCTTGGCGACCATGGTCCAGGTGATCGGCTCGATGTAGGTCGCGTCGGCCATCTCCGGATCGGTCATGATCGTCGCCGGATTGGAGTTGACCAGGATGACCCTGTAGCCTTCCTCGCGCAGTGCCTTGCACGCCTGCGCGCCCGAATAGTCGAACTCGCACGCCTGCCCGATGATGATCGGGCCGGCGCCGATGATCAGGATCGATTCGATGTCGGTGCGTCTGGGCATGACATCAGCGCTTGAAGTTGCGCTCCCAGACACTTGCGACGATCGGATCCTGCTCGGCCAGCGCGAGCGCGGATGCGACTTGGCGACAATGCTCGTCGACCCACGCGCGCCCCGGCTCCCAGCGCGACAGCATCGCGGCATACACGTCGAGCGCGGTCATTTCGCGGCCCAAAAGATACGGCGCCGGCTTCAGCGCCTGCTCGAGCATGGTCCAGTACGCCTTCAGGCGCTCGACGGCGCCATCCTTGAGCTCGGCGCGCGCCGCATCGCTCTTTACCCATCGCTCGGGAAAGTCGACGACGCTGATCGCCGGATACATGTTGCCGGCGATGAAGACGATCCAGCGCAGCGCAAGCGCCCGGCGCGGGTCGCCGGCCGCCGACAGGATGCGCGCGGCCGGATAGCTGTCGTCGAGCATGACGATGATCGCCGCGCTCTCGGTCATGACGGTGCCGTCGGCAAGCTTGAGCGTCGGCACCTGCGTCAGAGGGTTGACCGCCTTTAAAGCCTTGGTGGCGGGCCCTCGTTCCGAGAGCTTCACCTCGTGATACACGAACTCGAGTCCGGCGCGCTCGAGCAGCACCTCGATTACTGCCGAGCCGCATCCGCGGCAACCGTAGAGCTCGATGGTGCTCATGCGCTCTCCTTCAACGCGGGCCGCTCCATCATGGCTACGAAGCGATCGAACAAGTAGGCGAGATCGTGCGGACCGGGACTGGCCTCGGGGTGCCCCTGAAAGCTGAACGCCGGCTTGTCGGTGAGCGCGATTCCCTGAAGGCTGCCGTCAAACAGCGACACGTGCGTCACGCGCACGTTCGGCGAGAGCGTCGCCATGTCGACCGCGAAGCCGTGGTTCTGACTCGTGATCAGGACCTGCCCCGTGTCCTTGTCGAGCACCGGATGGTTGGCGCCGTGATGGCCGAACTTCATTTTCACGGTTCGGGCGCCGGTGGCAAGGCCGAGAAGCTGATGCCCGAGGCAGATGCCGAAGGTCGGCGTGCCGGCCTCGAGGAAAGCACGGATGGCGTCGATCGCGTAATCGCACGGCTCGGGATCGCCGGGCCCGTTGGACAGAAACACGCCGTCGGGTTCGAGCGCCAGCGCCTCGCGCGCAGTCGTCTTCGCCGGCACCACGGTCAGGCGGCATTCGCGCTCCGCGAGCATGCGCAGGATGTTGTGCTTGATGCCGAAATCGTAGGCGACGACATGAAATCGCGACGGCCGCTGCGCCCGATAGCCCTCTCCCAGCGCCCAGGTGCTGCCTGTCCAGTCGTACGGCGCGGTGCAACTCACCACTTTCGCCAAGTCGAGCCCGGCCATCATGGGCGCCGCACGCGCGATCGCTATGGCTTTTTTGTCGTCGACGGCACCGCTCATCAGGCAGCCGTTCTGGGCGCCTTTTTCGCGCAGCATCCGCGTCAATTGGCG
>DASZZK010000271.1:0-1800 GCA_035544975.1 Casimicrobiaceae bacterium
GTCGACGCCGGAAACAGTGTGGGGCCATTACGGCCTGACGCTCGAGCAGGCACGGACCGGTGGACTCAATCCCAAGATGTTTAATTCGTTTCTGGACGGATCGAAGCCGTCGATCGAGAGCACCGCCGTGTGCAACGCGACCGGCCTGGCTGCGCCTCCGGATGGACTGACCTACCCGCCTGCCTCGATCGACGATATTCCATCGATCTGCCGTCCGCGCGCGGAGGGAGGCGTTCTTCATCAGAAGGGCCAGGTTGAGGTGATTTCATCGCTGGAGCGCGATGGCCGACCCATTGGCTACGACATCCGCTTCGGAGTCTTCGTGGTATTCGAAGGCGACACCGAATACATTCGCAACTGCTTCAAGGAATACATGGTGCGCACCGACGCGAGCGGCCGTTACGCGTGCCTCTACAAACGCTGGCACCTGATCGGGCTCGAGGTTGGCATCTCGGTGGCATCGGTCGGGCTGCGCGGCGAAGCAACCGGTGCGGCGACGTGCTTCAACGCCGACGTCGTGGCCACCGCGAAACGGGATCTGGCGGCCGGCGAGTCGCTCGACGGTGAAGGCGGATACACCGTCTGGGGCAAGCTCCTGCCTGCAGCCACGTCGCTCGCGCTCGGCGGCCTGCCGCTCGGCCTCGCTCATAACGTCAAGCTGGTGCGCGCGGTGCGACAAGGGCAGGCGCTGGTTTGGAACGACGTAGCCATCGACGAGGGCCTGCCCGCGTATCGGACACGTCGCGAGATGGAGGCCCTGTTTGCGCCGCGGGCGGCACCAGAAAACGCTTACCGTGTTCCCGACGCGATGCGCGACAAAGTGCCTGCGGAAGGCGTCAGCGGTCGCTAACCCAGGCTCAAGGACAAGCACATGGCCGTTCGCAAGGAAAAGACACGCGGTCACCCTGTCGTGCGAAAGCATGAAGTCAAGGCCGACCTCGCCAATTTCGAGTTGGCGAAGGCACGCTCCTCTCTCACCTTGCAGATCTACGCCAACAAGGAAAAAATCGGCGAGCTTGAGATCGGCCGGGGCTCCCTGTATTGGCAAGGCCGCAAGAAACAGAGAAGCAAGCGGCTCGACTGGTCTCGATTCGCGGAGATGATGGACGAGCTCGCGTACGGCAAGCGATAGCGCGCGCTCGCGCGCCGCAAAACCGCAACCGCGCTGCCGCGGTACGGTGCGGCGCTGCTCGTCGAGGAAGCAGCGCCTTAGGGTCGTCTACCGAACACCAGCATCGCCAGCGGCACTGAGCTCACCAGGCCGATCAGGAACAAGGTTCTTCCGACCGCCCGCCGCGTTTCCGGCGTCAGCTTGTCAGCCACCAGCAACGCCAGGCCGGCACCGAGCATGCCGCGCGTCGCACCTATCAGTGCCAGCTCGGGCAGGGTCAGTTCAGTGCTTCGCATCATGACGCTCCGTGATCTTGCTGCAACCGCGTATCGCGCCTGCGTCAACGGGACCAGGTCGGCCGTCCCTCGTACGGATATCGGTCCGCGATCCTGCGTCCTGACGAAATCTTGCGGTCGAGATCGAACGGGAGATTCGGATAGTCTCCGGGGCCGAAGGTGCGGCAATCGCCTTCGAAATTGGCATCGCTGCAGAAGATCCAGTAGCCGTTCAACACGGTCAGCGAGGAAGCGCGGTCGTTAAAACCGACACGCTCCAGATTGCGCACGACATCGCGGTCGATCTCGAACGTGCGCCCGCTCATACCATTACCCGAGTACAGAATGGCGCGCGGCTCACCGCCGCCGCTAGCTCCGGGCCCACCGTAAACCGGTGCCGGCTGCCCGCCATAG
>DASZZK010000272.1:0-2995 GCA_035544975.1 Casimicrobiaceae bacterium
TATGGTTTACCCTGCTTAGCTTCGGTGCTTCTAACGGTGGCCCGCCATGAGCGGACCCATAAACCAATACCCGCACCTCCTCGCACCACTGCCGCTCGGTTTTACGACGCTTAAGAACCGCGTCCTCATGGGCTCGATGCATACGGGCCTGGAGGAGGCGCCGGATGGGTTCAACAAGCTCGCGGCGTACTATGCGGCGCGGGCCAGAGGCGGCGTCGGCCTGATCGTCACCGGCGGCATCGCGCCTAACTTCGCCGGCCGGGTGGAGCCGCGAGCCTCGCAGCTGTCGTTTCCGTGGCAGGTGGCCAAGCACCGCATCATTACCGACGCCGTGCACGCGGCCGGTGGCAAGATCGCGATGCAGGTTCTGCACGCGGGTCGCTATGCGTATCACCCGCTGTCCGTCGCGCCCTCTTCGCTCAAGTCGCCGATCACGCCTTTTCGCCCGCGCGCGCTCACCCGGTGGGGCGTGCGCAGGACGATCGCCGCCTATGCCCGTTGCGCGAAGCTCGCGCAGCGAGCCGGCTACGATGGGGTCGAGATCATGGGCTCCGAGGGCTACCTCATCAACCAGTTCATCGCGCCGCAAACCAACCATCGCGACGATGAGTGGGGTGGCTCGTTTTTGAATCGCATTCGCTTTCCAGTGGCCATCGTGCGCCGCACGCGCGAGGCAGCGGGCCCCGACTTCATCATCATCTATCGGTTGTCGATGCTGGATCTGGTCGAAGGCGGCAGCACCTGGGACGAAGTCGTCGCGCTCGCGCAGGCGATCGAAGCCGCGGGCGCGACGATCATCAACACCGGCATCGGCTGGCACGAGGCGCGGATCCCGACCATTGCCACCATGGTCCCGCGAGCGGCTTTCGCGTGGGTGACGCGGCGCATGAAAAGCAACGTCAAGATTCCACTCATCACCACCAACCGCATCAACGATCCCGCGACGGCCGAGACACTGATTGCGCGCGGCGACGCCGACATGGTGTCGATGGCGCGGCCCTTTCTCGCCGATCCGGAGTTCGTGAACAAGGCGGCGCAGAATCGTGCCGCCGAAATCAACACCTGCATCGGCTGCAACCAGGCCTGTCTCGACCAGATTTTCGAGCGCGAGACCGCGACCTGCCTGGTCAACCCGTTCGCGTGCCGCGAAACCGAGCTGAAGATGACGCCCGCGGCGAAGCGGAGAAAGGTCGCGGTGGTCGGCGCCGGCCCCGCCGGGATGGCGTGCGCCGTGACGGCCGCCGAGCGCGGTCACGACGTGACGCTGTTCGATGCGGCCGCCGAGATCGGGGGACAGTTCAACCTCGCGCGGCGGATACCCGGCAAGGAAGAGTTCGCCGAAACGCTGCGCTACTTCCGTACGCGGCTCGAGCAGCTCGGCGCGAAAGTGGAGTTGAATCGACGCGTCGGCGCGGAGAACTTAAACGCGTTCGACGATGTGATTCTCGCCACCGGCATCGTGCCGCGCATACCGGAGATTCCAGGCATCGATCATCCCAAGGTCGCGAGCTACGTCGAGATCGTCGAAGGACGCAAGCGCGCGGGTAAGCGAGTGGCCATCGTCGGCGCGGGCGGCATCGGTTTCGACGTCGCCGAGTTGCTCACCGAAGATCATCCTGCGGACGGTCACGCGAGCGACGGGAGCCGTGACGACCCGGCGATCGCCGCCTTTTGCGCTGAGTGGGGCATCGATGCCGAGCTCGCCCATCGCGGGGGCGTGAAACCCGCGCACGAAAATCCGCCGCCACGGCAGTTGTGGCTGCTACAGCGCAAGACCGAAAAGGTCGGCGCGGGGCTGGCCAAGACGACCGGCTGGATACGCCGCACGCTGCTCAAGCGCCGCGGCGTCGCCATGCTGGCCGGTGTCGAGTACGACCGCATCGACGACGCGGGCTTGCACATCAGGATCGACGGCAAGCCGCAATTGCTCGAGGTCGATACGATCGTGATCTGCGCCGGACAGGAGCCGCGCCGCGAATTGGTGGCGAGCCTGCAAGCGGCCGGCATTACGCCACGGTTGATCGGCGGCGCGGATGTCGCGCTCGAGCTCGACGCCAAGCGCGCGATCGATCAGGGGACCAGGGTCGCGTTGGCGTTATAGGCGCGTCCTTGTTTGCGCGCGGGCGGCGCCAAGGCGAGAACGCTAAGGCTAAGGGGATATCGAATGAGCGGCGACGAGGTCGAGCCCGTCGAACTCCGCCATGACCTCTTCTCCCTCGATCAAGGCGTAAGCGATGATCGACAGCAACAGGGCGACCCACAGTCCTGTGACGACGTGATCGAGCGAGAACCAATATCGCTTGCGCCTATCGGTCGGCGCGTCCTCGGACCAGGCAATTCGCTCGCCGGGATCGCGCGTGTGCTGCCGAATCAGTTCGGACCCGCTTTTTTGGAGTGCGCGGGGCCTTCCGCCGCGATGGCCTCGCTTGAACGGGGCGAGCAGCGACGATGCTCCGGTGACACTCCCGGAGCTCTCGACTTTACAGGCGCGTATGTGACGCCTCCCGACGACATCAACGCATTTCCACTCGCAAGCGGCATGCCAATGACGGGCAGCAGCAGACCATGTTCTGGAACAAGGACTTAACAACCTTGCCCCGGTTCGGTGTCCCGACGACCTGCACCGTCGCAATGCAGCATTCCTTTTTTCTGCACCGTTCCCGCGCGTTGAGGTCTCCTCGCAGACGCATGAAGCGATGGAAGAATCTTCCCAAGAGTCCAAGGCTTAGAAGGGTTATCGCGAAATACGATGATCTCCATCAGCATTTTTAATTGGACTTCCCTCGTGCTAATGGCCATTGTGATTTGGTGCAATGCAACAATGTAGCGTAAGGCCGGTTTACCGTTGGGTGTCGAGCATTGGCCATCCGCCGATTCGACAGGACCCGCACCGCGCAATTTTGCGTGGATCGTCGGGCGCGCCGAAACAGGAGAAAGTCTCGGCCGCTCGAGCGCCGCTGAAACTGGCGCAAGCATTGTCGACGGGCCACAAGCC
>DASZZK010000273.1:0-5069 GCA_035544975.1 Casimicrobiaceae bacterium
CATTGCCGACTCGCCAGGGCGTAACGAGGGATCGGTCGGGAATGCCTTGATCTCGGCGCGAGTCAAGAATCGCATCTTGCCTCCGTGTTCAGGGGCGCGGATACCGTCGACCCTGCGCGGCGTCTGGAAAGCGAGTCTTCCTCGATCACGCCTCGCCACGCGGCGGATAATCCTTGGCGATGACGAAGTCGAGCGCTGCGACGACATCACGCAAATGCGGCCGTGCAAAGGGCATCGACTGGACCGACGCCAAATAAAGCGTATGGTCGGCTCGCACCACGAATAATCCCGGCTCGCTGAAAAGCGACGGCTCTTCAACGCCGGCGGAGGTCATGCCGCGTCCGGTTGAGATATACAAACCCCACGAGCGCGCCGTCCCGATCGTTAGCGAATGGCCTAAGTTTAGCTGCGAAAGCCCCCAGCTGGTCTGCGCCTGCCGCGTGCGCGATTCCGTATCGCAACTCAGTGCGATGGTCTCGACGCCGCGCGTCGCGAACTCAGGAACCAGCTTGTCGAGTTCAGCGATATAGGTCTTGCAGGCCGGACAGTGCAGCCCGCGATAGAAAACAATGAGCGAGAAGCGTTGCGGTGATGCTGCCGCGAGGCTCCAGGTCGTGCCGGACAGGGTAGGCGCCACCAGCTCAGGCACGGGCTGGCGCGGAAGCACACGAGACATCGGTATCTCCTTGAAACTGTTGCGTGAATCACTGCGTGCAGGCCCTGCGATTCGCGCCCGTAGTAACGCATCGGGCGACCGCGGCAACCAGCGCACGCCCTGGGCAATTTATCGCGGGATCTTCCGTTCTGGTCGCCGAAAGCGCTCGGTGCCTTACAACCGAATGTTTATAACCGGGCGACCGGGGTCACGTCCTTCGCACATTACCCCGTGCTTCGTCCGGTCCTCCGTCAAGCTTGGCGCCGAAACGCCGCCACAGCAGGTGGTCGAGCGAAAGCTTTCCAGGTCCGCGGCAGAGCAGCACGAGCAGCAGGGCCGCCCATTGGATGTGAGTCGGCCACGCTTGAGGGTAAACGAAGACCTCGATCACCGTGGTCATGCCGAGGAGCACCGCCGCAGCAGGCCGCGTCAACAGGCCGAATACCAACAGCACCGGCGTCGTCAGCTCGATCGTCGCCGCCAGGTAGGCGGCGACTTCTGGCGACAGCAGGGGCACATTGTATTCATCGGTAAACAGCGCGAGCGCCGTGTCCCAATTCGCAAGCTTGGCCATGCCGGAGTTCCAAAAAACGGTCGCGACTGCGAGGCGCAAGGGGATGGCCAGGACGGTATAGGGAACAGCATCGAGCCAGCGAAGCATACGCGCACAAGCGTTCGACAGGGTCGAACGCTGCAGCGATGAAGCCTCGGCCCTCGTCATTGCAAGCCCTCCTGTATCGGTGAAATGGCTGCCGCGTCGGTCAGGCTGAAGGCGATGAAACGCCCGGCCCGCAAGTGATCCGCAAGCAGAGCGGGTGCGTCGATTCCCGACGCGGCGTCAAGCGCTGACCCCAAGGGATGCCCGGCGCACAGAGCGGCGGCGAAGCGCCAGGCGAGCTCATCGACGCGCGCGACGTCCACACCGGCGGCGAAGCGCTGCACCATCAGCCAAACCGGCCCGGCAGACGGATCGATCGCGGCAAGAGCGCTGTCGTCCTCACCCAGGACGGCGCGCCAAATCGTGTCGACCGGAAAATCCGCTTTTAACAGGCTGACCGAGGGGTGCGGCATGAAACGAACGCGGTCGTGGTCCGTTTGGGGAATATCTGCGAGACGCGCCACGTCAAGCGGCTCCTCATCCGGCGCGTGCAACGCACGGTTCACTGCCCATTCGAGGCGGGCAACGTCGCCCATATAGGCAAGCGAAGCGGCCGGCGGAAACCGCGCAAGGAAATTGGGAAACTCCGCGCCATAATCATCGAGATTAGCGCTGCGCGGCGGCTGTTCGTGCGCGAAGATCCTTGCTGCACCGTCGAAGAACTCGGCGCCTACCAGCCGATCGACCGCAGGAAAGGAAAGCCTCAGCGCCGTCGCAAGGCTGCTCGCGAAGGTATTCCGGTAGACGCCCAAACGCTCTACAGCCATAGACGCATCACCGACAAGGTACGTCGCCGCTTCGCCGTCGTCGCGCTGCAGCAGGCTGCGCTGCAGCGCACGCTGAACGTCATGCAGCGACGGCATGCGCGGGTTCATCCTGGGTCTGCTCGAGAAAGACCGTCGCCTGTGCAGCCTCGTCTTGCAGCACATCGAGCGGTGGCACGTCGGTATCCCATTCGATCAGCGTTGGCACCGGGCCGAACCGCGCCAGCGCCTCGCCATAGAGTGTCCAGACGGCCGGGGCCACGCGCGAGCCATGGTCGTCGATATGAAGCATGCGGCCGCCTTCGAGTTGCCTTATCGCATGCCCGGCGAGGTGGATCTCGCCAATGGCGTCGGCGGGAAGCGCTTGGAGGTATGCCGAAGCATCCCAGCCGTGATTGCAGGCGCTGACGTAAATGTTGTTGACGTCGCACAGAATGCCGCAGCCGGTACGCTTGGCAATGGCGGCAAGGAACTCCCATTCGGGAATGCTTGCATGCCGGTATTGCAGGTAGGTCGACGGATTCTCGATGAGGATCCGACGGTTGAGGCTTGCCTGGGTCCGCTCGACATGCCGGCAGACAACGTCTAGCGCCTCCTCGGTCATGGGCAGCGGCAACAGGTCGGCAAGATAGACGCCGTCGACAACACTCCACGCGAGGTGTTCGGAAACGAGGCCCGGCTCAATGCGTTCGACGACCCGCCGAATGCGCTCGAGATGAACCAGATCCAGTTCGTCTGCGCTGCCAAGCGACAGGCCGATACCGTGCAGCGAGATCGGATAGTCCCGCCGGATCGCGTCGAGATAACGCAGCGGCGTGCCGCCGCCCATATAGTTCTCGGTGTGAACTTCGAGCCACGCCACATCGGGGCGGGTATCGACCACCGCCTGATGGTGCTGGAACCGCAACCCGATCCCTGCTTTTGCCGGGATCGGGTTGCGCCTGCCATGCAGCGCGGCAGCGGAAGAACTCGACTGCCGGCCCGCTGTCACGAGGCCTTCTGCTTGCCGCCCTGGATCTTTGCGCAGTCGCCCGCCGGAAGCAGCACGAACGATTTCGGGTCACGCGCCTGCGTCGACTGGCCGGAGCAGGAATGGGCGCCCTCGGCGCAGTCGTTCTTGGAGACGGCGTTAATGCCGTAGCATTTCTCCAGATGGTTTTTCTCCATCCGCGCCATTTGGTCCTGCACGTCTTTGGGCATTTTGCTCATGTCCATCTTGTCTGCTGCCTGGACGGGCGCTGCCTGGAGCGCGAGCGCGAGCCCCACCGCGGTCGAAAGAGTCGAAGCTACAGCTACGTATCGGTTCATCGTCAGTTCTCCTCAAATACAAGGCCCCGGAAGCGGGACCGTGAGAGGAAATTCGGCGCAGGATGACGAAAGGTTACCGCCGCGCGAAATTTAGTTTGCGCGACAGGACACGATCAAGGTGCGCGGATTTCAGCCATATCTACGCGGCAGCACAGCCGCGGCCGACGCTGCGCCTCGTGGACGGGACCGCTCAATATGGGTGCTGATGCTTACTTAACCAGCCGTGTGTCCGGGTACGCGGCATACCAACCAAACCAGAACGCGCGGTGCGCCGGGAGGCGCTCATGCGTCTCGCCGCGCGGCCCGGTGAGCCGCGCCTCGGAGACCTTCCACACGGTGCCGGCGCGGTCGCGCGCGGTATCCGTGCCATTCCAGCTCGCTAGCGTGATGTCGCGTGCATCGTAAACGCGGTTTGCTCCGCTCGCATCGGTCAGGACGACGAAGTTCACCGTTTCGACGCGGTCGTGATATACCGGATGCGCGTCCAGAAAGCTGGCGGCGATCGCGAGGCGCTCGCCGGACGCCTCGGCGACGCGCACCGCCAGCACCTCCGCCTTGTTGGGCAGGCGGTCATCGACTTTGGGCACGTTGAACATCAGCCGCTGCGTCGCGAAATAGTCGCGATAGGCAGCGCCTTCGCTGTAATCCCGCAGGTAACCGGTGTCCAGCGACAGCACGCGCGTCGCGGGATGGCGCCGCCGCCACTCGCCCCACGTCGTCGTGACGAGATAGAGCTGCTTCAACACGATTCCCTGGCCCACCAGCGGCCCCACCACCGGCGTGCCGGTCAGCGTCGACCACAGCGACTTGGTCGCCGCGTCGTACATCAGCTTGTTCGAGCGATACAGGAAGCCGCTGGTGCCGAGCTCGTAATGGACCCCGTTGATGGTCGTGTCGTAGAGAATCATCGAGCCGCATAGCGTGCAATAGACACCGTTGAGTTTCCTTCCGGCAATCGTGTCGGTGACCATTTCGTGCCAGGCGAGAATTCGCTTTGGGTACGCGCGTACGTCGCCGTCGATGTCGACACCGAACACGACGTTGTCGTCGCGCAGGTACGTCGCCTCGCGAGCCGCCACCATCTTGGGACGGCGCAGCGGAGGAATACCGTCGCGGCGCACGCCGCCCCAGCGGATTTCGTCGAGCCGAATGGTCGTCTTCGGTTGGTTTTCGAAATATTCGCGGAAACGGGGGTCGATCTGGCTATAAAGCTTGGCCTTGAACGCGGCGTAATCGGGATGCTCGCCGGGATCGAACGACCACAGCCATTCGTACCAGCCGTTGAGATTCTCGCCGTACGCGCGCATCGACGCTTTCTCCAGTTGTGCGACGATACCGCGCTGTACGCGACCCGGCGGAACGAATGGCAGCAGATCGAGCAGTGGTGCCGCGTAGGCGTTGTCCCAATGCTCGTCAAGCCGCTTGAGCGCGGCGAGCGCTTTCGCCTCGTCATCTCCCGCCACGTCGTAAAAAACCGCCAGCGGAAGGACCGTGTCGCGGCGGACCGCGGTCGGCGCAGCGACCACGGCCGAGGCAAGCAATGCCGCTGCCATCAGCAAATGGATTCTTCTAGCGATGGGATTGCATAGGCATCGCAAGTTATGCACCTCGGTGGGTTGACAAGAAGTCAGGACATTTGATCGGCGCACGATCCATAGCGAGTTCGAAAGCCATTGGCGGTTGG
>DASZZK010000274.1:0-1786 GCA_035544975.1 Casimicrobiaceae bacterium
CGCCGGTGATCGCGATGTAATTGATGTCGTGCCCCGGCGCTTGCGCGAGCGGTCCCTCCTGTCCCCAGCCAGTGACGCGGCCATAGACGAGCCTCGGGTTTCGCTTCAGGCAGATCTCCGGACCGAGCCCGAGACGCTCCATGACGGCGGGGCGGAAGCCTTCGATCAGCGCGTCGGCGTGATCGATGATGCCAAGCACTGCCTCCGCGGCGCCGGGTTGCTTCAGGTCGACGGCAATCGTGCGCCGCCCGCGCAGCGTCGCTCCCTGCCGGCCCTTGCTGAGGAACTCGACGTCGTTCGGGCGATGGGTGCGATCGATGCGAATCACGTCGGCCCCCATGTCGGAAAGCATCATGGCGCCAAACGGCGCCGGGCCGATACCCGCCATCTCGACAATCCTGAATCCTGCCAGCGGTCCCACTGTCACCTCCAAAAGAGCTTCGCAACTGGCCTAGAGCCGGTGGCTCTGATCGCCGTCCCGGAATCCGAGCAAATCATCGTCGATGTCCTTGCTCATCGCCAGCGCCTTGAATAGCTCTCCCATCTCCGCCGGCGAGAGCAGTTTCTGCACCGCGGCCGCTTCGCGCAAGTACGCGGCCGATTGCGGCTCGCCGCGGCGCGCGAGAGCATCGAGGATGCCGCAGTTGATCAGGAAGCGCGCCTGCGTAGCGTAGCCCGCGAGCGACATGCCTCCGACGACGCCTGCGTGCGCGATGGCGCTGAAGTCGACGTGCGCGGTCAAATCGGCGAGCCCCGGCAGGAAAAACGGATCGTCCATCGTGCGATGACGGTAATGCGCCATCAGCGTGCCGCCGTTGCGCTGCGGATGGTAATACTCGCTTGCTGGAAATCCGTAATCGAAGATCAAGATCGCGCCGGCGTCGCAACGAAGCGCAAGGCTTCGCACCAATGCTTGGGCTGCCGGATTGATCTCGCTTACATAGTCGCCGTCGCCGGGAAAGCGCACTCGCGCCGCATCGCGAAGCGCGCCATTCGCGAGCGGCCGATCGGCGAATCGAAACTCGCCGGCGGCGCTTATCTCCACGCCACGCTCGAACCATGCGCCGCCCCGCCGCGCGATAAGATGCGGCGGCACCGCATCGAGCATTTCGTTGGCCAGCAGCACGCCGCGCCAATGCTCGGGCAGGACGTCGATCCACTCGACGCGCGGCAACAGATCGGGCACGCGATCGCGCAAGTGCTCGCGCTGGCGCTCGCGCAGGTCAGGGCTCACCTCGAGCAGGCAATACTGCTCGGGCAGCGCGTCGCGTGCCGCGAGCGACGAAAGCACGTCTGCGGCAAGCCGCCCCGTTCCCGGGCCGAGCTCGATTACCGAGCTCCCGGGGAGTTGCGCCAGCACCGGTTCGATCTGAGCTGAGAGCGCCTCGCCGAACAGCGCAGTCATCTCCGGCGCGGTCACAAAATCTCCGGCGAATCCGAACTTGCGCGCGCCCGCAACATAGTAGCCGAGTCCCGGCGCGTAGAGCGCGGCGCCCATGTAATCGGCGAAGGAAATCCATCCGTCGGACGTCGCGATCATTCGTTCGATATGCGCGACGACGCGAGCGCTGTGCGCGAGCGCTTCATGCGTCGGCGTCAGCATGGTCATGCGATCGCCGTTTGATGGAGTGTGCGCCATCGTTGTGTTACGCTTTACAGTTGTCCGAGTGTAGCCGGAGCGCCGCGTGCAGGGCAAAGTCGTGCTGATCACCGGAGGAGCCAAGCGTGTCGGCGCCGCGACCTGCCGGCGTCTGCATTCGGCCGGGGCCAATCTGATGCTGCATTA
>DASZZK010000275.1:0-5377 GCA_035544975.1 Casimicrobiaceae bacterium
CATCAGCTTCATCGCCTCGATAATGCACAAAGGGTCGCCCGCCTGAACCACATCGCCAACTTCGACGAACGAAGCAGAACCGGGCGCTGCCGCCCGATAGAAGGTTCCGACCATCGGAGCTTTGACGACGTGGCCTTCGGCTGGCGGGGCAACTTGCTGCCCTGCGGGCACGTCGCCGACAGAAACTCCGGCATCTGCAGCGGCCGCCGCCAGTCCCGCGTGGTGGCCCGGGGGCATCGAGCGCGTAATTCGCACTCGCTCTTCCCCTTCCGAAACCTCGAGTTCAGCGATGCCGGAGTTCTCGACCAATTCGATCAATGTTTTCAGCTTGCGTAAGTCCATGGATACAATCCCCCCGGATTGGAGTTACGCCGTTAGAACGGCTATGCCATGAATCGCCAGAAATTGCGCCGCGGGTCGCGGCGGCGGCCCGCGTTCACACCGACCCCGCCATTTTTTGCGGTTTAATCCTGGGCGGCGGCACGCGAGGCCATTGCCCGCGTGCGAAGACCCTATTTTGCAGCTTTTAACGGCAATTGTCCACCGTTGAGCGACGTTATGCGAGGTGCATAACGTCATGCCCTTGTCTTGGATTTTGGCGCGCCGCGATGGCGGCATTCGGGCAGGTCAAGCCGGGAACAGAAAAGGCCGGATGCTTCGAGTTGCAGCGATTTAGAGCAAACTATCGATGGTTGACCGAAGTTTGGTCGGGTCAAAAGCGCCGAGCTGGGTTCGCGCCACCGTTCCCTTGCGGCTGATTACGACCGTAAATGGCAACGCGCTGAGCGGGTTGCCAAGTGTTTTCGAAAGCTCGACAACAGCATATCCGCCTATCAAGGCAGGGTAATTGAGATCGAGCTCACTGGCAAACTGCTCGACCTTTTCAGCCTGGTCGATCGCGATACCGACAAACTGCAGGCCCTTCGGCCCGAGCTCGCGCTGAATCTTCACAAACTCGGGCATTTCTTCGCGACAGGGCGCGCACCAGGTCGCCCAGAAATTGACCACCACGACCTTGCCCCGCCATTGGGCGAGCGATTGCTGCCGGCCCGAGGTGTCCGGCAGCGACAGCGACAAGAGCGCGGCCGCGTCGCGCGGCGATTGGTCCCAGACCGCAAGCGCCACCCCGCCTGCCAGTGCGAGGAGCGCGGCGGTTCCCACCCATATCCGATGTCTGGCGTTTCGCATCGCTAAGCTGGGTCAGAGAGTGAATGCTCACACTTCATTTGAACCATTGTTTTCTTGGAGCTTCGTCGAGCGGCGTAGGCGCACTGCCGGCAGCCGGCAGCGGGACGGTAACGCGCTGGATATTCGGCGGATAGCATATTCCCAGATCCGCGCAGCCTTGCGATTCGGCCTGAACCACGACCTTTTGCCCGGGCGTCGTCCCCGGCAGCGTAAGATTGACGATGAGATTGCCGCGGTAGGTCTCCATGCGGCCGAAAAACTGATCCTCTTTCATCTTGCCCTTGGGCAGCGACGGCGTAACGAGCCCCGACGCTGCCGGCTCGACGGCAAAATGCAGCTTGTCTCGATACAGATAGTAGCCGTCGGCGATGATGAAGCGCGCCTCGACGGTGTGGGGATCGAGCGCACGTGCGCTGAAGCGAAATGCCTTTTCGGGCGCCAGAGGATTCACCTGAGCCGGCGCCGGAGTCACCAGCGTAAAAACAGTCACACCCAGCGCATGCAGGATGAGCGAGCGCCGCTCAGTCCGCATTGGCAACCGTTTCCGTGGCGATCCAGTCGAGGTATCCGGGCAAGGCATCGGAAATGGGGACAGCAACGATTTCGGGAAGTTCGTACGGGTGGCTCGCAAGAATGGCCGCCTGGACCTTCGGATAGAGCTCGACGCGCGTCTTGATCGCCAACGGCGTTTCTTCGGCCGTTTCGATTTGACCGCGCCAGTGATAGAGTGACCGTACCGGCGCACCGACGTGGATACACGCGGCTAGGCGTGCGGCGAGCAGCTCTCTCGCCAACGTCTCCGCCGCCGCCCGCTGAGGTAGCGTAGTCAGGACCAGCAATGCCGGCGGCGTCGTGCGATGTGGCAAGGAGTCACCATGCGTTTTCTCGTGCTATTGATTGTACTGGCTTTCCCCGTCGTCGATGTGCTGGCGACGCTGCGCTTCGCGCGCTGGACCGGCGTGCCCGCGTTGGCGTGGATGCTCGCGTCGACCGTGGCGGGATTGTTGTTGCTGCGTCACGAGCGGCTCGGCTTCAGGGCCAGGACGCTCGCCGCGCTTCGCGGCGATCGGCCGCTGATGCGGGGACTCTTCGACAGCGGCCGCAAGGTCCTGGCGGCGCTGTTGCTGATTCTTCCGGGCGTTCTGTCCGACCTTCTTGCGCTCCTGCTGCTATTGCTGCCGATCAACGTCGGCAGACCGTTGGCGACCGCGGGCGCCGCATTCGGCATGCCGCGCGGCGATGCGCTCGAAGGCGATTACCGCCGCGTGGATTGAGGTCGCTTTAAAAAAACTAAGGGCCGAAGATGGTCGGCTGAGCTTTACCCGCGCGCCAGTACGCCCAGAGCATCATCAGCACGCCGATGACGATCATCGGCAGCGACAGCCACTGCCCCATGGACATGCCCAATGCAAGCATCCCTAGAAAGCTGTCCGGCTCGCGCGCGTACTCGACCAGAAAACGAAAGCTTCCGTAGCCGATGAGAAACAGTCCGGAAACAGCGCCGAGCGGCCGCCGGTTGCGCGCATAAAGCCAGATCAGCGCGAACAGCACAAGGCCCTCCAGCGCCGACTCGTAGAGTTGCGACGGATGCCGCGGAAGCATTCCCACCCGCTCGTAAATCGCGGCCAGACCCCGAGCCGCCGCTTCCTGCGGAAAAGCGGTGATCCAGGCTTTGTCTTCGGCGGCGGCCTGCGGAAAATAGACCGCCCATGGCGCGGTGGCGCTGGTCACGCGACCCCAGAGCTCACCGTTGATGAAGTTGCCGAGTCGACCGAACGCAAGGCCCAGCGGAACCAGGGGCGCGACGAAATCCGTAACCTCGAGCCAGCGCTTGTTTCGATTGCGGGCATAGAGCCAGAGCGCGATCAGCACGCCAAGAAACCCGCCGTGGAAACTCATTCCTCCCTGCCAGATCGCGAGCATTTCGGCGGGGTGTGCGAAATAGTAGAACGGCTTGTAGAAAAACACATAGCCGAGCCGGCCACCGAGTATCGTTCCGAAGACGCCGTAGAAAAGCATGTCGTCGACATCGCGCGGATGCCAACCCGTCAACAGGTTCTGACGCGCCCGGAATTTGCCAAGGACCACGATCTGTATGAAGGCGAGCAAGTACATGAGCCCATACCAGCGCACCGCAAGCGGGCCCAATTGAATGGCGACGGGATCGAACTGAGGATGAACGAACATTGGGAGCGCGGCGCGGCGCACTTCGGCAAAGGCTATCGCCGCCCGCTTTGTTAGAATTTGTAAACGCAACGATTATACGAGAGAGGTGGAGCCAGTGCCGAACAACCGCCGCAGCCGCATCATCACGCAGGGTTTCGCCCGGTCGCCGAACCGCGCCATGCTGCGCGCCGTCGGCTTCGACGATGGAGACTTCGAAAAGCCCATCGTCGGCGTCGCCAACGGTCACAGCACCATGAATCCGTGCAACGCCGGCATCCAGCCTTTGGTAGATCGCGCGATGGCCGCGCTGAAATCCGCGGATGCGAAGCCGCAGGTTTTCGGCTTCCCGACGGTCACCGACGGAATCGGCATGGGCACCGAGGGAATGAAGTATTCGCTGGTGTCGCGCGAAGTCATCGCCGACGCGATCGAAGTGGCGGTGATGGGGCAATGCATGGATGGCGTGCTTTGCGTCGGCGGTTGCGACAAGAACATGCCCGGGGCGATGATGGCGCTGGCGCGCATGAATGTTCCGGGAATCTTCGTCTACGCGGGAACGATCAAGCCGGGAATGTGGAAGGGTCAGGTGCTCACCATCGTGAGCCCGTTCGAGGCGGTCGGCGCATTCGCGGCCGGCAAGATGTCCAAGGAGGATTTCGACGGCATCGAAAAAAATGCCTGCCCGACCGTCGGCGCATGCGGAGGCCAGTACACCGCCAACACGATGTCCTCATCATTCGAGGCGCTGGGCATGAGCCTGCTCGGCAGCTCGCAGCTTGCCTCGCCCGATCCCGAGAAAGCCGACTCGGCGGAAGCGTCGGCACGAACGCTGGTCAACGCGATCAAGCTCGATCTCAAGCCGCGCGACATCATCACCCGCAAATCGATTGAAAACGCGATCGCGGTGGTGATGGCGACCGGCGGATCGACCAACGCCGTGCTGCACTATCTCGCGATTGCGGCCGCGGCGGAAGTCGAATGGACCATCGACGACTTCGAGCGCATGCGCCAGCGCGTGCCGGTGCTGTGCGACTTGAAGCCGTCGGGCCGATTCGTGGCCGTCGATTTCAACCTCGCCGGCGGCGTGCCGCAAGTGCTCAAGATGCTGCTCGCGCACGACCTGCTGCACGGCGACTGCATGACCATCACCGGCAAAACTATTGGCCAGGAGCTCGACGGCGTCGACGAGGACCCGCGGGCAGATCAGGAGGTCATACGTCCGTGGAACAAGCCGATGTATCCGCAGGGCCACCTTGCGATTCTCAAAGGCAATCTCGCGCCCGAGGGTTGCGTGGCCAAGATCACGGGCCTCAAGAATCCGTCGATCACGGGCCCGGCGCGCGTGTTCGACTCCGAGCCCGCCGCGCTCGAGGCGATCATGGCCAAGGACATTCAGCCGGGCGATGTGATGGTGATTCGCTACGAGGGGCCGAAAGGCGGTCCCGGAATGCAGGAAATGCTGGCGCCAACGTCGGCGCTGATCGGTCAAGGCTTGGGCGAAAGCGTCGGCCTCATCACCGACGGCCGTTTTTCCGGCGGAACGTGGGGCATGGTCGTCGGTCACGTGGCACCGGAAGCCTACGTCGGCGGCACGATCGCGCTGGTGCACGAGGGCGACTCGATTACCGTCGACGCGCACCGCCGACTCATTCAGCTTAACGTCGACGACACTGAGCTCGCCCGGCGGCGCGCGCAATGGAAAGCTCCGGCGCCTCGCTACACGCGCGGCCTGCTCGCCAAGTACATGAAGCTGGTCTCGACCGCGAGTCTCGGCGCGATTACCGATGGTGGATAATGCCGTGAGGCGAGACCCGTCCCTGCCAACGTTTCGCGGAGGATTCCCCATGCCGACGACCCTACGATCGCTGCGACTGTCCCGCCTCTTTGCCGCGCTGGCTGTACTCGTTCTTTGCGCCTGCGCCGCGCAGCCGCTGGGGGAGAACATCGCTCCGCCGCGCTTCGTCGTCGGCGACCACTGGGAATATCTCGTTACCGATGGCCTTCGCCGCGGCGCGACGACTCG